>JAIPBM010000034.1 GCA_021739695.1 Flavobacteriales bacterium
TGCTCAAAGCAGTAAAAGAGTGGGGATCATCTGTGTTGACGGGCTTCGACCGCCCTTCTGCTATTTGGATCTTCTTCCACTCTTTCGTTCCTTCTGTTTATACTTTAAAACTAATACGAGTGCAAGCTTAGGACTACTACCGAGTTGGCTGTGAAGAATTCTTAAGGGACGCTACGGCTCTGAAAAACCTACTCGAAGCCAAGGGTGACAAAGACGATGTAATTTCATATCTCGACAGGGAAGAAGTTAGTTACGAAGCGTTTCTAAAGGGCGACCAATTTGTGATAACTCTTGGGTCATTTGACATGGTATTCAATGCGGAGAACGAACTGGTTTCAAGTGAGTTCCGTTGAAATAAAAGAAATAAAAACGTGCTACAACAACCGCTAAATCTAATGCGTGCGACTGTACGTCAGTCGGTCTCAGTTTCGTTCTGCGCTGTCTGCGCATGGCGAAAGGACGGCAGTTTCTAACGCATTATCTTTAGCGGCAAACGTTGGGGTTAATTAATGGGCATCTCGATACAGCTATAAAATTGGTCTGCTTAGTTCTGCAGGACGCTAACCATCTGAGCACATCTCCAAGAATTTGGTAGTGCAACGGTTGAGTACTTGCAAAGACATTATAATCGTGCAATGGAGAACCATCGGACTTTGGGAAACTTACACCGAAAAGACGACTTTACGTTACTTCAGATGGCGCTCCAAAAACCAATGGAGAGCAATATTGCGGCAGCAAATAGCCTAGCGGTAATTCAGACCAGTGATAAAAAATCAAACATTAAAGAATTGCCGATTACAACAAACCAATATTCGGAGTATCTAATTGTTGAAGTACATTCGAATCGTTAGAATATTCAATGAGCTTTGATCGTTACTTCAATCGTATTGGGGAAAGTGCTTTCCCATTCGTTTTTGCGGCTGTAATCCCATGGCTGAGCATTCTCAATGCGGTGGCATTCCGCGATTCGTTTACTTGGGTAGATATATTGGTTCAATGGATCTTCTCTTTCGGTTTTTTGCTACTGCTATGGTTTCTGGTAGAACGGATAGTCAGTTCAGAGAACAGAATGACGTTGCCCTTGCGGTTGGCCTTTGCACTTATTGCCGTCATTGTTTTTGGCACCACGCTGGTCTTTGCCGTATCTGAAACCTTTCCGAGCATTGATCGGGATCAACCTCTTTGGCTTTCCACTTTTCGGCTTTCGATCGGTGGTCTGATGGTGGTAGCCATTCAAGGTGGTTTTCGGGCAATCCGCGAGAACGAAAAACTCAAAACAGAGAACTTTGCTCTGCAAACCGAAAACTACAAAGCACAGCTCGATCAGTTACGGAATCAGGTAAACCCCCATTTTCTGTTCAATTCGCTGAGCACGTTGCAGACCTTGATCCGAAAGAATGCTTCTGAAAGTGAAGAATTCGTTCATAACCTATCCGATATATACCGTCAGCTTCTGCATTCAAGGGAGTCAAGCGTCAGCACACTTGAGGAAGAACTGGATTTTCTGAATACCTACATGAACCTTCTACGATCAAGGCACGGCAGTGCGTTGCAGGTTGATATTGATGTGGACGGATCGGTCAGGAAACTTCAGTTACCGAGTTTTGCCCTGCAGCTTCTTGTTGAGAACTGCACAAAGCATAACATCATCTCAAGGGATTCACCGTTACATATCCGGATCATTGAAGCAGGCGGGAAGATCTCGGTTTCCAATAACCTGCAACTGAAAAAGTCGGTGGATTCCACAGGCGTAGGTTTGGAAAACCTTCGGAAAAGGTATGCGTTGATGAACATCAGCGAAGGCGTGGCTGTAATGAGCACCGATGCTGAGTTCAAGGTTGAAATCAAGCTGTTCTGATGACCAATGTTCTTATCATAGAAGATGAACCGAGTACTGCGGAGCTGCTGAAAGAACTCATTGAGTCAAGGAGTGGGCATCGGGTTGTTGAGACGCTGGAACGGGTAGATACCGCAGTTCAGTACCTGAAGGAACACCAACAGAACCTGGATATCATCTTCTTGGATATTCACCTTGCAGATGGAGAGAGTTTTCACATTTTCAAGGAGATCGATGTTCAGACCCCGGTGATATTCTGTACCGCTTATGATGAGTACCTGCTGAAAGCATTCAAGCATAACGGAATTGATTACATCTTGAAGCCGTTCAAGCAATCTGATATTCAGGAAGCTCTAGCAAAGTTCGAAAGTCTAAAGTTGAGTTTTGCTTCTAAGAACCGACACGGTCAAGAGAACAGTTCGAGAAGATCTTTTCTGGTCCATTACCGAGAGAAAACCATTCCCATTGCCGTTGAGCAGATCGCTGTTGTGCTTATCAGCGAAGGAATCACGTATCTGTATAATCTGAACGGAGATTCGTTTCACCTCGCAAAGACCATGGATGAGGTGCAAGAGGGCTTACCGATTGACGATTTCTACAGAGTGAACAGGCAAATGATTGTGAATCGGAACGCTGTAGCTGAAATTGAACCCTACTTCAACAGAAAAGTGATCATCAAATTGAACATCAACCTTCCAGAGCAAGTAGTTGTAAGCCGTTTGAAAGTCTCCTCATTCATGAAATGGCTGGAGCAATAGAGAAGGTTCAAGACAATTCAAACCATTCCTTGTTCAATTCAGCTGGCAATCTGTTCAGTTCACTGAATTTTCGTCCTTATCGTCTGATACACAGCATAGTTTTGCTTCAAATCATCCAACATGAAAAAAGCATTTCTAAGCATTTTAGCGGTCATCTCATTAGTAAGCATAGGCAGATCCCAATCCTCTACCTGGAACCATGTTTACACGACTTTACAGACCAATTGCATCGGTTGCCACGGTGGTGGCGCTCCTCAAGGTAACCTTGATCTATCAGGTTCGAGCAGCGCTGTTTACAGCGCTTTGGTAAATCAAGCACCGACCAACCCTGCTGCCTTGGCAAAAGGAAATCTGCTTGTTGACCCGGGATACCCCGAAAAAAGTTTCCTGCTTAGAAAATGTGCCAACTCAGACTGGGACAATTGGTACGAATATGACCTTGCTCCGGCCGAAGGCAACTCCATGCCGCCTTCGCCACAGCCAAGTCTGGCTCATGCTGAAATTGAAATGATCCGTCAATGGATCCTTTATGGGGCAAGTGAAACAGATAGCGTTGTGGACCCAATGCTCATTCAGAATTACTACGGGGGATTGGGCATGGCCAAACTTCCTCCTCCGCCAGCCCCAGACCCAAGCGAGGGTATTCAGGTGCGTTTGGGGACTTTTTTCCTTCCCCCTGCCAACGAAATAGAATTTCATAAGAAACAGAAGCTGAATCTTGACAGTGATCTGGAAGTGATCTCGCTTCATCCATTTTTCAATGACGAGTCGCATCACTTCATCCTTTATAAATTCGATGCAGCAACAGCGGCAGAATATCCGGAGGGATTAAGGAATGTGGCCGAAGGAGAAAGTTCCATGTTCGATTCAGACATGGTTGCCGCTTGGGCCGACCCAGCCGCAATAGACCTTCCTGCTACCACTGCTTACTCGTGGGAATCCGATGTTGTGCTGGATATGAACTATCATATTCTGAACTATGAGCAGGACTCGATCTTGGCTGCAGACGTGTACATGAATATTTACACACAGCCTACCGGTGTAGCCGAACATGAAATGATCTCACGTTTACTTCCTATCGATTGGATAGAGGCAGCTTTGAGTCAGGGCGAGAACATAGGACCCTCATTGATAATTCCAAACAATGGGCAACCGCATGTTTTCGAAGAATCGTTTTTTGGGTTCGGTCCCATCATAGACCAGATCGGTGCAAACTGGTATTTGTGGAGGCTTGGAACCCACACGCATGCAAGAGGAAGCGACTTTGACCTGTTTCTTAGAAATCCAGATGGTACCAAAGGAGACCAGATATATGAAGGTTTCTATAATACTGAGTACACATTCAATCAAGGATATTATGACTGGGAACATCCACCAACGCGTTACTTTGAACCGGAGCTACTTCATATCCCAATGGCAAACGGATTCATCTTCGAAGCTGAATATGTGAATAACGGTTCTGATACATTGTATTGGGGAAACACAACTCAGGACGAGATGATGCTGATTTTCGTTCAGTACACAACGGAGCCGTTGAATCAATCAGGCACTGGAATCGGGGAAACCTACGGGTCTGCCGTATCGAAGCTGACCGCCATGCCGAATCCGACAAATGACAATTCAACAGTTCGTTTTGAGCTGGAAGAACCAGCAGAGGTCGAACTGTTGTTAATTGACATAACCGGCCGAGTTGTTTTCCAAGAATCTAAAGGGGAGTTAGTTGCTGGCACGCACACTCAGTTGATCGATATGAGCGGATTACAAAGTGGGATGTACATGCTGAACTTGAACGTTGGTGCGGACAGAGCTGTTGTGAGTCTGGTGAAAGAGTAAGAAGATGGATTCGATAAGGTGGTATTTTCTCCTTTTTATCTTGGTCGCACTTGTGGCTGAGATCATTTGGTCACGAATTGGTAATACCGAAACGTTCGATCTTAAAGAGAGCGCTGGCAACTTGACCGTGTTTGTTGGTAATCAATTGCTTAAACCCATTTCCTTGGCCTGGAAATATCTTGTTTTTGATTGGGTGTCGCAGTTCAGATTTTTCGACATTACTACAAATGTGATTTCCGTACTCACTGCATTTCTTGCGGTTGAATTCATCTATTACTGGTATCATAGATTGAGTCACGAAATTCCAATATTATGGACATTGCATCACACGCATCACTCGGCCATGAAGTACAACCTCACCACAGCGGTAAGGCTGAATTGGTTAGGCCTGTTCGTCAGTCCTATGTTTTATATTCCATTGATATTCATTGGATTTTCTCCGGAAATTGTTGTTTCGGCTCTTGCGGTGGGCTTGTTCTACCAGTATTTTTTGCACACGGAGGCCATTAAGAAGTTAGGCGCTTTAGAAGGTGTCATATTTAATACGCCATCTGCGCATCGGGTACATCATGGTTCGAATGAAGCGTACATCGACAAGAATTTTGGGGCTATGTTGATCGTATTCGATAAACTATTCGGAACATACCAGCCAGAGACCGAAAAAGTGAAATATGGAGTAACCTTTGGTTTTTTCAGTAACAATCCATTTGTGATAAACTTTCTTCCGCTTATCCAGTATTTCAAGGGGAATTGGAAAAGAGAAAAACAGCGAATAGAAGAAGGGCTTTAAAAAATCCCCCTTTGATTCGTATTGGCTTAGAATGAAAACCGTATGAAGCGCATAATCTTAATGACAGTAATCGCCAGCATATCACTGCACTGTGGCGTCAGATCACAAGACAGTACGGCCATTGTCTCGGCTTTTTTCGGTCTTGATAATGCATTGCCCATACTTGCAAATGCCTTGTGTCTTGGAGCAAACGGAATGGACGGTATGCCCGTGAATTTCAATTACCCTATAGATGGATCCAGCTTATCGGCATCTGATTTCGAAGTTGTTGACGGCCTTGGAAACAGCTACGCTCCCATGTGCGCTGTATTAGCACCAGCCAATGAAAACGGAGAAAACCGAACGGTGCTCCTGATTGGGCAGTTTGGAAATGCTGGTACCAATCCACCAGTGCGGATCAACGTTATTGATGACCTGTTCACCACCAACACCTTGGTTGAAGAATCTTCTTGTTCTGAAATCATCAATTTGAATGGCGCCTATACCACTAACGTTGTTCCTTTGAGCGAAGGGCCATCCTTGTTTTTCGCTCAGAAAATTGATGGTGGTATCAATGACTGTGACCTGGGTAACCAGACAATACAAGTGGCTTGGGATGGAGGTATTACCCCTTTCATCAATGGCGTTGCTGAGGATGACCTGTTTCAATTCTACACAGGTTATTCAGATAGTTCAGGAGTGCTTATTGCTCACCAACCGATTGCGATAGCAGATATAAATGATAACGACAACTTCCATCAACTGTGCTTTTCTACCAATGAGGAGATTGTAAGAATTTCAATTATCGCAAACACTGTTGAAGACCCGAATGGAGATCCAAATTCGGGTAGCGAGATTGACGTAAGCTATTGTTCTGCGAGTTTAAGTGCAGAAGAAATTCCACAAGAACCAACATATAACGTTTATCCAAATCCATTCTCAGCTGAGCTGTTTGTTGAGAACTTAAGAGGAGATGAGTACTTCAAGCTTTATGATCTTACCGGACAGGTAATATTTGAAGGAGGGAACTTCGAATTATTTGACATTTCGAATATCACAAGTGGGCTTTATTTTTTCACTATCCGATCGCGTTCGTATCTGGAGAGTAAGAAAGTAGTTAAGAAATAATGAATACAACACCCACCGAATCCAATGCTCGGAACAGTGTGTCAGTCCGGAAAACACAGGATAGATCGGTCTAAGTTTCTCTTCGACACTTCGACCTGCTCAGCGCAGGCAAGCTGAGAATAGACTCGCTAAGTTGTCTGCACACGGCTACCCGACCGAAGGGAACACACCGGCAACGAAGGTAAAGGACGGCAGTTTCTAAGGCATTATCTTTAGCGGCAAACGTTGGGGTTAATTTTATAGTCGGACAATGTTCTCGATTGCTTTAGGCCTTGTTTTCATTACTACAGTCTCAATTGCACTTGTAGCATTTGCTCTTGCCTTCTTATTTAGGAAGCACCGTTTTGTCAAAATAAGTCTGTCAGTCTTGGGTTGTTCTTCAATTGCTGTGAGTCTGTTGATTGTCTGTTTTGTCTTGACCAACGGCAATTCGCAACCTGTTAAAGTCGATTTCTCAGGTGTTTATCACAGAATCAGTGGAATACCAGGAGAAAGAGGGAAGTTGATTGTTCATCCTGACAGCACGTTTGAAGTCATTGACGATCTTTATTTATTCCGTGGAGGGTCGTGCGCGAGATTCTCCCCGTACCTGCCTGAATTAGGAGCGAGGATTTATATGAATCCTGATTCAGGAAAACATAATGGCGGAAGTTTTCATGTTACATATGACAGTTTTGACACCATTTATGTATTCCAATTGCCTGATTCCTATTTGGCAAAGGATTATGCGCTGAAAAATCCCCATACGTATCCTTTGAATTCATTTAGTTATGAGAAAGTGCCAAGTGATAACCGGATAAAAAGAAAAAACTAACCCCAACAACTACTATAAAAATAGGGCGTGACGACAGGTACGCAAGCTCAGCTGTTTCTACCAAGTTCAGTTTCGGGCGAAAGGACGCAGGTATTAAAGCCCTATTTTCATAGTTGTAACCGTTGTAGGTAATATGAAAAACGACATACCACATGTAACATTTAAACCTGCGACTTCTGAAAACTTTGGATTTGAAATTGTTCCAATTGAGGCAATTGCCAACAAGAAAGGTGCACATGAGCACAACTCTCAATTACCGCATCAACTCAAGTTTTACAATTTGATTTTTTTCACCGAAGGCAAAGGCAGACATTTTATAGATTTCCACTGGTATCCTGTACAGCAAAACACTCTTGTTTATATTGCCAAAGAACAAGTAAATGCATTTGAATTTTCTGCAGGTTTAAAAGGATACTGCATGGTTTTTACCGAAGATTTTTTTGTGAATTGCTTTTCAAATTTTACCGACAATTTTTTGTTTCGGTTATTCAATCCACAACTATTCTCGCCCATTGTTCCAATTCCAGAAGAGTCAGATTTTATCAATTATTTTAATCTCTTACGCAAAGAATTCAGCGCTCCAAAATCGGTGAATCAAAAGGAGATAATTAAATCGCTGCTTACCATTCTCGTATCCAAGGTGGAGAACATCAAGCAAAACCAGCCTGAGTTTTTCATCGATTCGTCAAAGCTTATTCTATTTCAAAAATTCACCTCGCTGGTAGAAAATCATTATACCGAAAGCAGAAACGCTAATTTTTATGCAGATAAATTGGCCATCACCTATAAACACTTGAATATTACTTGTAAAGAATTGATGCACAAAACTGCTAAAAGTGTGATTGATGACTTTATAGTGCTTCAAGCCAAACGAAAATTGATAAACGCTGATATGAAGAGTACCGAATTGGCGTATGATTTAGGTTTTGAAGACCCTACCAACTTTACAAAATATTTCAAGAAGCAAATAGGATTAACCCCAATATCATTCATAAAATCGATTTAATAGCGTTGTTGGTTCGAGATTAACCATTTTTACTCCACTTTTCATCGTTACAACGATTTATGGCAACTGCATCTTTGTAGCATCAAACTAGACAAAGAAAAATGGAAAATTTAAAAGAAATCGTTTTGCCGTTTTACCAAAAGGCTTTAACCGTAAACGCTGAAACGAACCCTGCTGATGTATTGAATGCAATCTTAGCACCTGATTTTATATCGGAAGGAACTGTGGATAACAAGAACAAGGAACAACTGATTGGTCAGTTAGGTTTTTTCTGGAAAATGATTCCTGATTTGAAATGGGAGCCTACAGAAATCATTGAAAGTGGTAACCAAGTTATTGTAAGAAGCAAAGTGACAGGAACACCAAACTCACCTGAAGGACAATTTTTTGGTTTACCAACAAATGGGACTAAATCTTTTGCGACTATGTCTATTGATATCCACACCATTGAAGACTCGAAAATTGTTAAAGTTAACCACATAGAGGATTGGGCTACAGCACTGAAACAATTAAAAAATTAGCATTAGTGATGTAGAAATACTACCTACAACAAGTATAAAAGCAATAGCGGTTTGGGAGTAATCTCAAGCCGTTTTTTTGTATTTAAGTATCTTGCTTTCCGAAAAGTAACTGCATTTAAATCCGCTACTGCTCTTATACTAAACGTAGCACATTTTAAATGGACACCGAGGGAAACAAATGGTTTGCAGTAAAACTGGTTTATGTTAACGAGGTTATCGGCAAACCAGACCCGAAGTTGGTGGACAACAACTTCAAAGAAAACTATGTCGCTTACGAAGAGAGTGTTGTGCTTATCAAAGCTAAATCATTTGACGAAGCTTACGTGAAATCGGAAAAAATAGGAAAGGAAAACGAAGACGACTATACCAATATTTATGGTCAAACTGTACAGCAAAGGTTAGTTGGCGAGGTAGATTGCTTTGAGCTATTAGATGAACCGCTTGAAAACGGAACAGAACTTTATTCCAACATTATTGAAACAAGTACTGGAAAAAGTCATGGTCACTTTATTAGTGAAACGTTCAAGGTTACGACAGACATGCAATACATGTTGATGAATGCAGCGTTCAACAAGCAAAAGAATTAAAAATCGTCTTAGCAAATTTAGAAAATGAAACCCAAGCTGAGATACGTTGAACTTAAAACGGGTTATTCTGACAACGGACCTGCTTGGATTGGACTTGCTGAATTTTCAAAATCGGGACAGACCGTCTATTTCAATGGGCAGGCTTTTCGAAATATTGGTGGTTCAGGAGTTGCGGGAAACTTCATTGACGTTGAAACGAGTGACGAATACTGGATTTCAGCCATTAAAAAGGACGGCAACGACAGACATTGGGCAGGTGCGGGAAAAGTCAAAATCGACCGAAACGTGATTGACTTTTATCAAAGTTTAGTGGGTACGGACTGGTTGAATTCATCACAGTTTGAATTGATCGACATTCTTCCTACAGACAAGCAGAAGTTCAGTGAGATTGAAAATCGAACAATGAATTGAAAAAATGATGGATCACCAGCCATGAAAAACGTAAAACTCCCCTCACCCCCTAAGAGGCTCATTCCAAATTGATTGGAATTTGGAGGTTCAAGAAACACCTTGGAGTTACATGATAAACCACATTTTTTCACGATTCAATGCTTTTGCAATCACTTAAATCACAAATTCAATGGAACTTTGGTCTTTTCCAGATACTAAGAGAGCGCAACGATAGACGACAAGAAGTACCTCTACAACAGTGATATTGAACTTACATCGTTAGCAGTTTTGTAGAGCCAAGGCCAAGTTATTTAGCTCTTCAAACCCTTCCCATAAGTTCGACATATCTCCTGTTAGCTCTACTAGACGGAAAATTTCCAGTTTTTCATGGATTTTCCCGTCTATCTTTTTGCGTATAGTTGTGTTCAATCTATTTGGCCATCAGTGCTTGAATGGATTTGCCAGTAGCGCGGCTTAATGCCCATAGGCGCAATTCTTCGGCTCCCACCAATCGCTGCGTTTCAAACTCCAACAGGTTCTCATGAAGCTCCATCAACACTGGTATTCGCTCAATACCATGAAAGTCTCTATGATGCTTAATTAACCAATCATGAACCAGCTCTTCCATCTTATAAAAGGGCATGTCCTGTCGGAAGGTTCGTTGGTAGCTGCGGAGGTAGTAATGAAAACGGTCGTCACTGTCTTCCTCGAGTAATAACAATAGTCTGAACAGTCGGGCCAAACCCTGAATATCGAGCCGAGAATGCAAGATTCCTTTATCGCGGATGCGCGAAAAGTGTTCCTTGGCTTTCTTATCATTCCCCAAAACGAGGTGGACAATGCCTAGGTTGAAAAGCAAGGTCAGCTCTTTGCTTTCTGTCATCAATTTGCCAAACGATTGAATTCCGCTAAGGATGGATTCTTCCCTACCCAAAGCATCTTCCAATCTATCGGTATTCATGTAATAAAGTTGGTATTGCAACTCCACTTCGCAAAATGCAAGCATGGACGCACGCCTTCCCGACACCATCACTTCCTCGGTCTTCTTAAGCAATGCCAGCACCTGATCAGTTTCGTTCAATTGAATGAGTATACCGATAAGGTTCGACAGTAGCTGTCGATAGAAATGTGGACGATAGCTGATTCGGTCAGGGTTACTTTCCCACAACGACAAACCCAACTTCCAGTAGTCCGCAGCCTCTGGTAGATTTCCAACTGATTCGGCATAAAAAGCACAAGCCGATGCAAAGCGTATCTGTGCTGGTAAGGACATGGCCTTCGGAAGATCACTCATGGACCCTTCTGCCATCAGGGCATCCATGGCCGACCGAACCGCAGCATCATCTGCCACTCGGTATTTTTTCTGATGGTCGCCCATGTTGTCGCAAATAAGGGCATACTTTGTGAGGTTGGCCACTTTACTGACCACGGTTTCCAGCCGGTATTCGTTCTCTATTATCTGCCTCAGATTCTTAGAGCGTGGCAATAGCTTCAGACCCGTTCTCAATTGTTCCCGTAGTTGAAGTTCCGCAAATAGGTCATCCACCTTGACTGCTAGATCAATGCCCTCCGTAGTCCGTTGAACAGCCTCTTCTGCAAGCCCCATATCCAATAGGAGCTGAACCACTTGCAAATAGGCCCAAGGTGTTGCCTTCAGTTCTCTGCGCGTACGGAGATCAAGCACTGTGGCAAGCGCTGCGTCATACATCCTATGCTTTTCGGTGGGCAATATGGCAAGATACTCCGGGTCTGCAAGTGCTCTGGCAAGCAGATTTCCATCATACTTTCCCATCCGTAGCATGCTATCGAACAGACACCTGCGCTGAGTGCTCCACTTTCCATTTTGAAGGTGGGCTGAAGCACGGAAAGCAGCCACTTCGCCTTTATCCATAGCATTTAAAAAGCGATGTAACTGGTCTGGTTTCATGGGTTCACGGTGGGGTTATCGCCTATAGGGTAGTCGATTCTCTGCAATAATCGAAAAAAATAGGCAAGGAAATCTCAACGTACACTGCTTACTTCATCCTTTGAACAAAACTTAACGCAATGCCAACATACACATTTACCCCTTCAGAAACGTATGCCCTCGGTACACACGAGGTCATTTTCACCAGCAGTCGCCTTCAGGTCAAACTCAGCTCTTCGGGCCTAGTCGTATTCGATAAAAGTTTTTCCGGTGGGATCTCTTTCCGTTGTGATGCGGATGATTTTCAAATAGGTACACTCAGCGCAAGCAACTACATGACCAAAACAGTGAACCTAAAAGCAGCCAACGCCAAATTGTGGTTAGATGAGAAACCAAGTGCCAACAAATTCATCGGCTCCAACGACTCTACTGACGACAGCATCTACAACATCTTCAACACTAACCAATGCCCTGTAACGCTATCTAAAAGTGGAAACGATGCCGTGATGAAATGCCCTTGCGATGGCGCCCCATGCACCAATGGTTGCTACCAATACGGAGTGTAAGATGGAACTGGAACTGATAGAAGCCGCATTGCAGGTAGAATACCCTCCATACGAGGGTTGGAAACAGCTTAACAATTGTGAACTGGATGATGATTTTAACATAGACTTCCTATTTGTGCGTAAGGGAGAACCGCCTGTGGCCGTGTTACTTATGGAAAGCCCGTATATCAAGAAAGAAGACATGATGCTGGTCGATCATGTAAAAAGCGCTTACAGAAGAAAGATGAATGGTCGAGAGGTTCATGTGGTTCTTGCTTATCAGGAGATGCTGATGCGGCCGCAACGCATACCGAAGGGAATGTCATTACTGGTAGTGTCTGAAGATATAGCCGTGCCTATGTCTCTTGCATCAAATTAACTAAAAAGGGCTATTGAACGATATCAAAAAGAATCTAACCTTCCATTATTCCAACAACCCCAACTAGAACGCCATGCCCCTTACCCCAGACCACGTCCGATTGGTTCAATCAGAACTCAAGCTCCGCGGCCTCTACCCTGGACCAGCGGATGGCATTGCAGGAAGCGCAACAAAGGCTGCGCTTGATAAGGTGACCGAACTGCCCAAGACATGGCCCCTCGACCGTAAGCTTGTGGGTCTACTCCAGCTTACAGCCAAAGACTTGGGCTTCGAAACAGGCCCGATTGATGGCCTTTGGGGTGCGCAGACCGCCTATGCTTACGAACAGCTGCGCCACCTGCGTCTGTTTGGTGTGACGCCTCCTGTTTGGCGGCCCGAAGGTAATGTAGTGGGCAATCCTAACAACTGGCCAACACAGCGAACTGACGAAGAGCTGATCGCCTTCTACGGGCAGATGGGCGCCAACCAAAAAAGCCTTGCGCTGCCCTACCCTCATCGCCTTAGTTGGGACATGAACAAGAGTGTCAACGCATTCCAGTGCCATCAAAAAGTGCACAGCAGCGTGGTGCGCGTTCTCACCAAGGTGAAGAACACTTACGGCATGGCAGAAATACAACGTTTACGCTTGGATGTTTGGGGCGGATGCCTCAATGTGCGACTGATGCGCGGTGGCGACCGCTACAGCACCCACAGCTGGGGTATCGCCATCGATTACGACCCCGAAAACAATCAACTTAAATGGGGCCGCGACCGTGCCAGCTTTGCCCGACCCGAATACGAGCAATGGTGGCAGCTATGGGAAGAAGAAGGCTGGGTAAGCCTTGGTCGCCAGCATAACTTCGACTGGATGCATGTGCAGGCCGCTATGCTATAAAATCCATATTAACTTAATCAAACATGATCACTGAGCAATCACACCAAGTTAACAAGTGGCATTAAGAAAGAAACTGACAGGGAACAAATGGAACCATACAAGAACAACTCTGGAAGCTCCATTGTGGTGGCATACCAGCTCAAAGCCAATGGCATTGCCGTAAAATTTACGGACGGAGGGATTTACGAATACGATGAAAAGCATACAGGCAAGCAGCACATCAAACACATGAAACAATTTGCCGAGGCCGGAGAAGGCCTTGGCACCTATATACAGACCGTAACCAAGTACGGATACTCAAAACAGGTGAAATGAACAGAATGCGAGATGAACCACGACTTATAAAGCTACTTTACATTCTTATGGCCATAGTGGTTGTCATTGCCCTTACTTTCATGCTGTCAGATAAGTAAAAGCATTCCTTATTTTCAAGCGCTGCACAATGCAATTGACCTGAGGACCAGAAAAACATAAGCACAACACAACCCCACATTTGCAGCCCATGCCACCCAACAACAGCTACACTAACCTATAAAACAAGCACCATGAACTTTGGAATTTGGAACGAAAAGTACTCGGTACGCAACATCATCATAGACGAACAGCATCGCAAGCTGCTCGATATCCTCTACCGTTTCGAGAAAATGGTGAACAGGGATAAGGACCACGCAGAGATGGTTCAACTTCTGAGCGAAATGTCTGACTATGCCGAAGCGCATTTCAAATCGGAAGAACGCTACATGGAAAAATTAGGCTACCCCAAACTGCAGCTCCATCAGGAACTGCACAGCAAGTATGCTCTGGAAGTGCTACGCTTTACGCTGCAGCATTTGGACGAAGGCCCCGACAATGCCCGCGATGTGCTCAACTTCCTTACCCACTGGTGGACCGACCACATCCTTAAAGTGGATATGGATTACTCTGAGTTTGCCAAGAAAAAGGAGCTGAGCATCTATTGACCAAAATCGGTGCTCGTTTAAATAATAAACTGTACTTTTCATCTCAAACAGAAATAAGTGATGGCCTGAAACCCCTCTATCCACTCATCAATCTTCGTACTACCACCACCATCAAGCCCCAAAAGAGGAAATGGAACTACCTCAAGACCCACATTCAAAAGACAGATTTCACACCATCCGCTCCATAGCGGCCTTGGTGGTGGTTGCCTTGTCGGTGGCTGTTCTTGCAGGATGGCAATTGAACGTTGATGTGCTCAAGCGGCCCATTCCCGGGTCGGTGGCCATGAACCCACTTACGGCCATCTGCTTCATTCTTTCTTCCCTTGCTTTATTGAATCTTCGGAATGGGAGACTGCTAAGGGTCTTTGCTTGGTTCCTTATGGCGCTTTCCTCGGCAAAGCTCCTTTCAATGATCACCGCGCTTCACATTCCTGTCGATACCTTCATCTTTCATGGAAAACTCGCCTCAGATAAACTGAACGGAATTAGCAACAGCATGGCGCCCAACACGGCCGTTGGGTTTCTGTGGGTAGGCATTGCCTTCGAATTGCGTAGATCAAAGAAGATAGCCCTTTGGTTCATTGAGCTAAGCGTAATGCTTGTATTGGTGCAAGGGTTGATCTCTACAATAGGCTATGGTTTTAAGGTGCCAGAGTTCTATGGCGTGCTCAACATGTTCCCAATGGCCATACACACGGCCATGTGTTTTCTGATAATAGCATGCGGAATGCTGTTGGTACGACCAATGGGCCCATTCATGTCAACAATGACAGACAAAGGGGCTGGGGGAATAATGGCCAGAACACTGTTGCCCATGGCCATTCTGGTTCCTATTGTCTTAGGCGCATTGCGGCTTTACGGAGCAGCGCGCGGAATCTTCTCAACCGAATTCGGACTGATGCTGGTGGTGGTATCGGTCATTGGTTCTTTTTGTTTGGCCATTTGGAAAATTGCTGATGTGACCAATAAGCATTCGGCAGAACAGAAGCTACACGAAAAGCAACTTGCCTTGGCCAATGCCAACTTGGAGAAAAAGGTGGCCGAGCGTACCGAAACATTACTTGACGTAAGTCGAGAATTGGAAGAAAAGGCCAAAGAATTGGAAATAAGCGAAAAGCGTTTTAGGGCTTTGGTAGAGAATGGTGGCGATGCCGTTCTTGTGGTGAATGGCAATTTTAGCCCCATTTATGTGTCCGAATCCATTACACGTATGCTGGGTTATTCGCCAGCGGAAGTAATGGAGATCGATCTGCTTTCCCTTATTCATCATGACGATCTTGAAGGCGTTCAGCAGGCTTTGGGAAATGCCATGGAAAACCCCGGTATTCCAGTGCCTGGCCATACATCCCGAACAAGGCATAAGGATGGGTCGTGGCGTTGGCTGGAGGCCACCATTACCAACCTCTTGCACGACCCTGCCGTCAATGGCATTGTCGATAATTTCAGGGATGTGACCGAACGGGTGGAAGCCAAGCAACGCCTGGCCGCCAGCGAAGTGCACTTTCGGCAAACGCTCGATAACATGATGGAGGGTGTGCAGATCATTGGACACGATTGGACCTATCAGTATGTGAACCTAGCCGTAACCGTTCATGGCGCCATGACAGCTGAACAGATGTTGGGAAAGACCATCATGGAGTGTTATCCAGGTATTGAGCAGACGGAGGTGTTCAGCCAGATGCAGCGGGTGATGAATGAAAGGACCACTCACCACATGGAGAACCTTTTCGACTATCCAGATGGAAGTCAGGCATGGTTTGAGCTAAGCATACAGCCCGTTCCCGAAGGCATCTTCATTCTGTCCATAGACATAACCGACCGGAAGAAGGCGGAAGCAGCTATTGCAGAGCTCAATGCATCGCTCGAACAAAAGGTGGAAGAACGCACCGCACAGTTGCAGGCCATCAATAAGGAACTCGAATCGTTCAGCTATTCGGTAAGCCATGACCTAAGAGCGCCTCTACGGGCAATCAACGGTTTCAGCAAAATATTGGAGCAACAGAACGCGGCACAGCTTGATGAGGATGGCAAGCGCCTACTTTCCATTATTAAGACCAACGCCAACACCATGGGCAATCTTATTGACGACCTGCTGGAGTTTTCGCGTACTGGGCGAACCGATATCCACAGCTCTGAGGTAGACATGACGGCTTTGGTCCGAGCCATACTGGCCGAAACGGACAAGGGGCTGGCACAGATAGAAGTGGAGCCATTGCCACTGGCCTATTGCGATGCTACTATGATGAAGCACGTGTGGGTCAATCTGATCTCCAACGCCATCAAATATTCTGCGCGAAAGGAACAGCCGCTTATCCGTATTTGGTCCACCCAAGAAGACAAGCGCAGCGTTTATCACATTCAAGACAACGGAGTAGGTTTTGATATGCAATATGCCAGCAAACTCTTTGGCGTGTTCCAACGCTTGCATTCTCCTCGCGAATTTGAAGGAACAGGCGTAGGCTTGGCCATCGTGTATCGCATTATTGGAAAACATGCAGGCCAAACATGGGCCCATGCCGAATTGGACAAAGGCGCCACTTTCCATTTCAGCCTACCTAAAACAACGAATCCATCCTTGATCAACAACCCCTAAATAGAATGCCATGGAACCAAAAATGACCGACCTACTACTGGTTGAAGACAACCCTTACGATGCCGAACTGACCCTTTCCGCCCTACGGCAGAAGAATCTGGCCAACCACTTGCATCATGTAGAAGATGGTGCCGAGGCACTTGACTTTGTTTACGCACGCGGAAAATTCGCAGGCCGAAAAGGAATGGCCCTGCCAAGCCTTATCCTGCTCGATCTGAAAATGCCGAAGGTGAACGGAATTGAAGTGCTCGAACAGCTGAAATCGGATCCAACCACCCGAAGCATTCCCGTTGTGGTGCTCACCAGTTCCAAAGAAGACCCCGACATTAAAGCCTGCTACGACCTTGGCGTAAATAGCTACATCGTGAAGCCAGTAGATTTTGAAGCGTTCATTTCTGCTGTTATTGATCTAGGTATGTATTGGCTTCTACTAAACACACCGCCTAAGAGTTGATCCACCAAGAGTTACACACCAGAAGTTTGAGGAAATGGAAAAGTTGAAGATATTACTACTGGAAGATGAAGAATCGGATGCGTTGCTCGTGCTTGCCACACTGAGATCTGCCGGGTTGGTGTTTGAGTATGAGCATGTGGAAAATCAATTTCAATTTTTAGACAAACTTGACACAAGTACTCCCGATATCATCCTTTCTGACTACGGATTGAGAGGGTACAATGGTCTGGCTGCTTTGCGTGATAAAAAGCAGCATGGCATGACCTGCCCATTCATCTTGGTCACTGGTTCGCTTCCTGATGAAGTGGCCGTTGCATGTTTGAAGGCTGGCGTTGATGATTATGTACTTAAAGACCGATTGAGCCGATTGCCAGATGCCATCAAACAGGCACTCGATAGACAACGGTCTGATAAGGAAAGACGGAAAGCACTGGAAGACCTGATCAGAAGCCAGAAAAGGCTGGAATCGGCTGAACGCATGGCCATGGTGGGCAACTGGGAATGGAACATTGGGACAGGAGTGATCAGCTGGTCGGACGAAATGTATCGCATCGTTGGGGCTGATCGCGATAGCTACACACCTACCAATGATTCCTTTCTGAACATGATCATTCCGGAAGATGCTCCTGACGCCAATCAGATTTCCAAAGACATGGGACACGGCAAGATGCCGGATATGAACAGCCGATTCCGGATCAAAACCCTTGATGGCCAGATAAAGATGCTTAGCAGCATTTCTAAGAGCAACGGAAAAAGCATGGAAAGCGGAGAACTCAAGATCTTCGGAACCATGCAAGACATAACACTGCAATTCCTTACAGAAAAGGCACTAAGAGACCTTACAGAAGAACTTGAAACCCGCGTGAAACAGCGAACTTCTGAATTAGAAAATGCCAATTCCCTCCTCAAACGGAAAAACGAAGAAATGACCGACAGCATCAACTATGCCCAGTTGATCCAAAAAGCGCTACTCGCTAAACTCGATGAGTGTAAGGCCATGTTTCCAAAGTCTTTTGTTTTCTGGAAACCAAGAGATATTGTAAGTGGCGATTTCTACTGGCAATATCACAATGACGATTACGATTACATCGCAGTGGTCGATTGCACAGGACATGGCGTACCAGGTGCATTCATGTCCATGATCGGGCATCAGCTACTAAATGAGGTTGTGATCAAAAAAGGTTCTACCGAACCTGGAAACATCCTTCAGGAATTGGACGAAAGCGTTGACAAGGCCCTATTTGGCCATGCAGGAAAGGGTGTACGCGATGGAATGGATCTGATCCTTTGCAGAATAGACAGGGTCGAAAGGAAAATCTGCTTTTCCGGAGCTTTTCGCCCTCTTTTCCATTCCACAGCCAAGGGGCTAATGGAATACCGAGGTAATCGCAATCCCATTGGCAATTACGACTCTTCGAATTGCACGAAAGTCTACGAGCAAATCTGCGTTGATTTCGAAGAAGGCGATACGATCTACCTCACTTCCGATGGATACTATTCACAATTCGGTGGGCCAAAGGGCAAGAAAATGATGAAAAAGAGATTCAAAGAATTGCTGGAAAGATTACAACCGCAACCGATCGATCTTCAGTATGAAGCAATCGATACATATCTCAATGAATGGCAAGGCGATTGCGAGCAGGTGGATGACATTTTGGTGATCGGAATTCAATTTTAAACCATTCAAACCCGAGCTAATTCCGAGTCCCAAGCAGTGTTCCGAAGAAGCATTCTTGCGTAAGTAAGCACGGTCAGTTCATAATGAGAGTTCTACCTGAGCTAAGGCTAGTAAGTGAAAGGAACAAAAACATGATCTTGCTGCACTCGACCTCAAGGATTCAGCACCCTTTCCCAACGGTATTGGTCGCGATAGCTGAACAGGACAATGCCGTATTCCGGACTCAGGGCCAATTCCTGTTTGACCCCGACAGAATCCGTTTGTTGGTAATAATGGCAGTGCGTGAATTCATAGCCCCGCAAATTCAGTGTCGAATCAGGAATTTCTGTAGTTAAGTGAGGACCCACATCATTGACCTGTAACTCCCAATTCGCTTGACTATAATACATACGCTTCCCTGGAATATTCGGGTAGAACATCCCAATCGTGCGAGGATAATAGTCCAAACAGTCATCCCGATAATTGTCCCTTATGAAATCGGCTGGTGTCGTTTGGTAGTTGGTATCAAACACCAATATCTGTAGGTAATTGTTCGAACTGTCCATGAATGTGCTGACCACATTTCTCCGCAAAGCTCTTGTCAACGAGTCCTGTGGTTGTGTATACTCGTCACATGCGCAACCACTCAAAAAAATGAAGAATGAGGCCGAGACAATGATCTTCATGACTGACATAGAACCGATGGCTTTCAATTTTCTCATTCAAGAAATTACGATAGCAAGATAGATATTTCTACAGTATGTTAAATTTGATTCACAATGACATGAATTTACAACTTAAAATACTGCTTTTTCTACTGGCATCACTGCTTTGGACACACGGATTGTTCGCTCAGGCGGAATCCTTGACCGATCATATTCTAATGAAAGATAGCAGCGAATACCGAGGTCGGATCGTTGAATTCAATTTGCATGAGAATGTCATCATCCGTCTCATAAACGGCCAAAAGCTCACGATTCCAATGACCGATGTGGACCGGATCGATAGGCAGGATAGTGATTTATTCAGAAAGACGAGAAGGGAAAAAGTGCCTCGGGACCGAAAACGTATTCTATACGAACCCAAGCAGAGGGCGTACTTTGGTCAATTGCAAAAGAACCTTGAGTTTGCGCAGTTCGGGCTGCAAACAGTGCACGGTTACAGATTGAGCAATTGGCATCAGCTCGGAATCGGTTTCGGATTCAACTTTACGGCAACGTCACTTACGTTCATACCATCAACGCACAATAGTCGTCAGAATCAGATTGAGGGAATTTATACCCCGCTGTTCCTGCATTACGGAGGAAACCTTCCATCTGGTGGCGTTGTGCCGTTTTACGCCTTAGAGTTGGGTTACGCATTTAGGCTATTGCCGAACATCGAAAAAATGAACAACCCACTCGGCCTTGGAGGCGTTCATGCTGCTACCGTTTTCGGTGTCAGACTAAGAACCCGCAGTCGCTACAATTTCAGACTCGGCCTGCGATTGAGTTTCCGATCCGCAGACTTCATTTTCCGCGAATATTCTATTGACCCAGACAAGGGAATCGTTCTGTTAGATGTACGGAAAAGAACCGTAGCCAGCATGTTTATTGGTCTAAGTTTCATTCATTCCTTCGGACGATGAGAACATTTGTTATCTCCATGGCGCTAGTGGTCAGTTCTCACCAAGTCCTGTTTGCCCAAAGCAGCAGACCTGATTCGGTCATCCTCAAAGACCACAGCTTTTACTTTGGGTTTATCACCGAAATATTACCGCGCGACACGGTATTTATCCGCTCTTCGTTAGGAAACATCTATGGAATACCTGTGGCCCAAATTGAAAGGGTTTATATTCGAAAACCTCGTATTGGAACACCGATAGACAATGGACCACATAGATGAACACGCGTTTAGATAGGCGCTAGGGGTCTGAACAGAATATAAACTTGACATAAAATCCGCTCCCTTTCGATAAACAACTCTCCACCTAAAGCGTTTACGCATTTCAACGTACGTGCGCCAAAAGCTGAATATTACTTTTGTAGTCGATTAAGATGCTGCCCTTGAAGCCCCTGTTCATTCAGTTCTTATGTCTCCTATCTCCTTTCTGGTTGCTTGCGCAAACCCAGACAATCCGTGGTGTGGTTATCGATCAGGAGAATAAAATGCCAATCATTGGCGCGGCAGTAGTGGTTGTTGGAAGTGATCCCATCATAGGAACCACCACCGATCTGGACGGAAAATTCCACCTTCCCAAAGTAAAGGTTGGTCGCATCGACCTCAAGATCACCTATTTAGGTTATGCCCCAAAAACACTTTCAGGCATCGAACTTTTCAGCGGAAAAGAATTGGTGCTCAATGTGGAGATGGTGGAAATGGTGATGAAGCAGGACGAGGTAGTAGTTAAAGCTACGCGGAAAAAGGACGAGGTGATGAACACGATGGCAACCGTTTCAGCCCGTGTTTTTTCCACCGAAGAGGCTTCGCGCTATGCCGGCACTCGGAATGACGTTTCGCGTATGGCCACCAATTTTGCTGGTGTTCGTGGCGCCAATGATGCCACCAATGACATCGTTATCCGTGGAAACTCGCCTACAGGACTACTTTGGCGCTTGGAAGACGTTGATATTCCCAACCCGAACCATTTCGGAAACCTGGGTTCTACAGGCGGTCCGGTAAGCATGCTCAACAGCAATGTGCTTTCCAATTCCGACTTCATGACGGCTGCATTTCCAGCAGAATATGGTAATGGTATTTCGGGTGTTTTCGACCTGAAAATGCGGTCTGGAAACAATGAGAAGCACGAGTTCATGGGACAAATTGGCTTCAATGGTGTGGAGCTTGGGGCAGAAGGACCTTTCTCTAAGAAAAGTGGTGCTTCCTATCTGATCAATTTCCGCTATTCAACCCTTGCATTGTTCAAATTGGGCGGTGTCGATTTTGGAACGGGAGATGCCACACCACAATATTCGGATGTAAGCTTCAAAGTGCGTATTCCTACCAAGAAGACCGGTATCTACGAGATCTTTGGGATGGGCGGCATTAGCAGCATCGACTTTATTGCCAGTCAATCAGACGATAATTCGACCAATTTCTATTCGCAAGGCGGGCTCGATATCTATAACCGAAGCAAACGAGGCGTTGTAGGATTTTCGCACACGTATCTGTTTAAGAATAGTAGCTACCTGAAAACGACCTTAGCTGGTAGCACACAACTTAATCAGGATGTGATTGACAGTGTAGATGCGTTCAAACATCCGTTCGACTGGTATAAGCAGAACTTTCAGGACCACCGTTTCCAGGCTCACGTTTATTACAAGAAGAAATTCAATGCCAAGCATAACCTTAAGGTGGGAACACGTGCCACGGTTTTCTATTCCATTCTTCAGGATAGTTCGTTTGTCCGAGCTTGGAACGACTACCAGACACTGACTGATTTTGATGGCGTTACTGCGCTGATTCAACCTTACGCGCAGTGGCAGTGGCGATGGAATGATGCTTGGACCATGAACACAGGCCTGCATGGGCAAGTATTGACTCTCAACGGTTCGTACACGGTAGAGCCGAGATGGGGATTGCAATGGAAGGTCAACCCACGGCACAGACTTTCGCTCGCCTATGGTCTACACAGCCAAATGGTGGCTTTGGATAGGTATTTCTTAGTAATGGAAGATTCGCTGGGGAACAAGCAGACTCCCAATCGCGACCTAGACTTTGTAAAAAGCCACCACGTGGTGCTCGGATACGATTGGAGCCTGCCATTTGACATGCGCATCAAACTGGAAGCCTATTACCAATACATCTATGATGCGGGAATTGACCGCGATAGCAGTTCCTACTCATCGCTTAATGTGGGCAGTTTTACGCAAGATGGACCAGATGATATTGTGAATGGCGGAACGGGAACCAATTACGGATTGGAGCTCACATTCGAGAAATTCCTGACCAAAGGCTATTACTGGTTGCTTACTGCATCGCTCTACGATTCTAAATATGTGGCCAGCGATGGCGTGCTCCGCAACACGGTTTTCAACGGAAATTATGTACTGAACGTGCTTGGTGGATACGAACTTCAACTGAACAGAAAGAACCCGAAACTGAAGCAGCCGAAACCGAACTACAGCGAAAGGCAATTGAAGTATTTTGAAAAGAAGCAGAAGAGCAGATTGGCCACCAAGCATTCGCTCAAATTCGATGTGAAATTCACCATTGCTGGTGGGTCTCGCTATACGCCCATCGACCTCACAGCATCTTCCATTGCTAAAAAGGCGGTTTATGTGGATGAACAGGCTTACTCGAAACAATTTGTTCCGTACTATCGATTGGACCTTGGACTGACCTACCGAATGAGCCGACCAAAAGTGACACAGGAATTTTCAGCCTCTTGCCAAAATGTGACTGATAAGGCCAATCCGCTTTACAATCAATACAATCCCGATCAGAACAAACTGGTGAATGTGAACCAACTAGGCATCTATCCGTTGCTTCAATATAAGGTTCTGTTCTAGGCCATCTTTTTCTTCGTTGAGCATGCTGTTCAACAACGTTGATTTACAAACTCAATAGTTTTACTTTAGAGGTGCTCGGAACTTAGAACATTCCTTAAGCATAGTGCCAACTAAAAACTATTCTGGTTTTTAATTATTCAAAACAGGGAGATGGAACAGATGATTGACTTTTTCAGAAAATTGCTCGAATCTGAGCAGTTCATGCCTCGCTGGGTGTGCGGAAAATGGACCCCTCTTCATGGTTGGATGTATATCCTTGCCGACCTGACTATTTTTCTCGCATACATGGCCATTCCCATTGCGATGGTCTATTTCGTCAGAAAGCGATGGGGAGATCTTCCTTTTAAACGAGTTTTCTGGCTGTTCATCGCGTTCATTGCCTTATGCGGAACAACACATTTGTTGGACGCCATCATTTTTTGGATTCCACTGTATAGGTTGAATGCGCTGGTATTGGTTCTAACGGCAGTTGTGTCGGTCGCGACCGTGGTCGCTATGCTTAAAGTTATTCCAGAAGCTTTAGCCTACAAAAGTCCTAGAGAACTACAGTCCGCTGTAGATACAAAAACGGCTGAGTTGGAAGCTAGAATCGCTGAGTTGAACCGCCTTTCCGTTCGCATCTCACGCAAGAAGGAACAGGTCGAAAATTTCGCTTACATCACTTCACACAATTTACGTTCGCCTGCAGCCAACCTTGTTGGGTTAGTGCGTGAATTGGCAAAAACCGATAGCTTAGAAAAAAAGAACGAGATCATGCCCATGCTGGTAAAGAGTGGGAATCAGCTGATGAGCACGTTAGACGATATTTCACACGTTCTTACCCAAAGCAGCCCATTGGAAGACGCCAGACAGATTGATTTTCATGTATTGGTGAATGAAATAAAACTTGAGTTGAATTCCGAATTCCGTTCAAGCAGCGCCATTGTCAAAGAAGATTTTGGCGAGTGTAAATCGATTGTTTATGCTCCTGATCATCTCAAGAGCATTTTCATCAACCTCATTTCCAATGCCATCCGGTACGCACATCCTCAGCGATCGCCAGTTATCGAACTGAAAACATGGATTCATGACGAGCATGTATTTCTGGAATGTAAAGACAACGGGCAAGGAATCGACCTTATAAAACATGGACAATACTTGTTCCGATTGTACAAGACCTTCCACGAAAACGCTGAAGGAAAAGGAATTGGTCTATTCTTGGTCAGGCATCAATTGGAATCGTTGGGCGGATCAATTGATGTAGGAAGTACTGAAGGAAAAGGAACCACGTTTGTAGTGAAATTCGGTTCCCCGACATTTGAAGATCATGACAACGCACAAGGTGAAGGGATTGGAAATTTTACCTAAATTAGGGTATCCGAAAAACAGAAAGACATGGAAAACTCAAAAGACATATGGTTTGTAGATGACGATGATATTTTCCGTTTCATCGTCAAGGGTTTGATGGATGAAACGGATTATGCTGAACGTGCAGTTTATTTTGATGATGGTGACAGAGCCATCATGAAAATGATTGAGCTGGCGAAGGCTGGAAATCACGAACCGAAGCTCGTTTTCCTTGATCTAAGCATGAAACATTTGGAAGGCTGGCAACTGCTTGACCTGATGAACGAGTTTGGAACAAATTCAAAAGTGGTGATCTTAACATCTTCAGTTGGATTGAAGGATCGTGTGCGTGCAGAAAAAGAACCTTTGGTACACGGTTATCTTACAAAACCAGTAGACAGGTCTCAGCTCGTAGCCTACATAAACACCTTAGCTGCTTAGTCCCGTACCACCCCCATTTTTAGGGCGTATTTCACCAAACCAACCACATTCTTCACCTCTAATTTTTTGATGAGGTTACGTTTGTGTGTATCCACCGTTCGGATTCCACAATCGAGCCTATCGGCTATTTCTTGATTGGTGTATTCTTGGGCTATGAGCCGTAATACTTCATCTTCCTTCTTGGTAAGCATTGGCCCCATTTTCTTAGCGCCCTTCGTAAACTCATCAGAGATCTTCGATAATACATCAGCACTGAAATGCTGCTTATTATCTGCCACATCTTTGATGGCATCGATGATCTCTGCCTTGGTGGAATGCTTGAGTATGTATCCTGAAGCCCCGGCCTGCAGCACTTCTTTGATGAATCGAGGCTCATCGTTGATAGTTACGGCCAACACTTGCGTGTTCGGATACAGCGCACGAATAGCCTTTGTAGCCTCCACCCCACTCATAATCGGCATATTCAGATCCATCAGCACTACATCTATTTGACGTGTGCCGCAGAAATCAAGAGCTTCTTTCCCATTCTGTGCCATTTCCACCACATGAATATCCGGTTCACCTCGCAATAAGGACGAAAGTCCGTTGCGGATCATTTCATGGTCATCTGCAATAAGTATTCTGATCATTGTCTCAAAGAATTGTTCAAAGGTATCTCAACTGTGGTAACGGTGCCCTTTCCTGGTGCAGAATCTATTTCAACCCGTCCATCAAACACTTCCGCCCGTGAACGAATGTTTCTGAGTCCAAAACCTTTTGACGTGGTTTTAGGTTTGAATCCGCTGCCATCATCCTCCACCATCAGCACAATAGAATCTTCGTGATTGATGAGTTGCACGTAAATCTGCGAGGCGTTGCCATGCCGAACGGAATTGTTGATCAACTCCTGACACATTCTAAACAATGCCTTCTCCAGTTCGGGCGAAAACCGCTGGTTCACATCCACTAATTCCAGTCGTATTTTATTCTCAATGGATGCGTTCCACTTATCCACCATATCTTCAATGGCAGGCTTTAGGCCAAACTGATGCAACACATCGGGCATGAGGTTTCTCGAAATATTCTTAACCTCGGAAATGGCAATACCGATGTTGTCTTCCAAGGCCTGAACACGTTCAAACAAGGGACTTGAATCCTCCAACTCATCTAATCCTGATTTCAAATGTTGGAGATTGAGTTTGATAGCCGTAAAAAGTTGACCAAGACCATCATGTAGCTCTTGCGAAACGCGCGTCCGTTCGTTTTCCTGTCCTTCAATAAGCGCTTCGCGATTATGTTTTTCGAATTCCTTCGTTTCGGTCACGTTTCGGGCAATACAGATCACAGTTATAACCCGTTTTCCATGAAATATCGGAGAAAGAGAGACAGCGTAGGTATTCATACTTGGCTCACCAGGTTTCAGAAGCTTGAATTCTGTTTTCAAGCCCTTTCCTGTGGTAAAAACATGATTGATCAGTTCCATCGAAGCCTGTGCATTCTCTGGAAGCATCACATCTTCAAAGGTTCTACCGGCCCATTTTACATCCTTCGGAAGCTCGCTGTAATCATTCACAGTTAAGATATATCCTTCTGAGTTGATCGTCATAATGAGGTCATCCGCATGGTCGAAAACCGTACGCCATCGTGCTTCAGACGATGCCAACGCCTCTTGAGCCATTTTTCTGGCAGTCACGTCACTTCCAACTGCCTGATATCCAAGTAAGGTTCCTGAGTTACCGAAAAATGCAGTTACAGACCATTCTTGCCAAACCAGATCACCTTCATGGTTATAATTCCGGAGCTCTAAGGTTTTGCTTGGTTCCGCGGCTGAGAGCGTTCGTAGTTCACGCTCGCATTTGTCAAGTTCTTCTGGCGGAAAAAGGGTAACAAACTTGATGTTATCACTTTTCGTTTTAAATGCAAAGAAGTTAGTAAATGCGAGGTTGCTGAATAGAATCCTGCCTTCTGGATTTACCCTGCATATCATCTCCTTTTGAGCCTCAACAATACTCTGGTAACGATACTTCATACTGGAAAGCTCGTTCTCCATCTTGCGCATGTCGCTCACGTCTACAACTGAAACAAGCACTAGAGACCACGAATCTTCATGTCCGGGAAGTACATTCAGGTTGAACAGCAAGTTGTGAGAGTTTCCCTTCAGGTCTATAATTGTGGCTTCCGACTGATACTTGGTTTTACCTTCCGCCAGTGCTACAAATTCTTCTAAGAATACTTTTTCAGAATCCTTTGTGAAATTGTGCTTTAACCGAGAAGTGATAGATGCTTTATCATCAGCAGCATTCATTTCCACGGTGGTTCTGTTCACATTCAAAATCTTGATCAGGCCAATGCACTTATTCAAGGATTCCGGACTCCGCTTAAAATGTCTTCTGAAATTGTCTATCCCTTGCGCCTTCAGTTCTTCAATGTAATTCCGCACTTCAGAAAAGTCTTCTTCCCAAAATCCTATAGGTGCATTATCGAATATGAACTGGTATTTCTTCTCTGCCAATCGTGCATCGGTTACATCACGCGAAACACCTATTAGCCCAATGATCTTTCCTGCAGAATCGAACAATCCAGATTTATGGGTGGAAAAGGTTTGAGTCTTCTTCCCGTCTACGCTTTGACTCTCGTAAATGATGGACTTGCCTGTGCGATACAGGTTTTCATCCCGTTCCATGTATTTCCAACCTTCCTCGCCAAGTAGATCGCGGTCGGTCTTTCCGATCACATCATCTACTTGCAATCCGAAAAAAGCGGCTCCCGCCTCGTTTATGGTGATATATCGACCGTCCAGATCTTTCGCATAAATGGAATCGGATGCTCCTTGGATGATACTGTTCAGCAATTCATTCTCACGCGTAAGCAATCGAATCTGCTCTTCAGCACGCAGCACAACGGTTTCTTTAGACATGGAATGACTTTGAGCGAACTAATTTAGTTTTACACTCGCAACTTGCATCCTTTTTCCATGAAAATCAGTCCGATTTTATTTCTTCTTGTTTTGCTTGGATTGAATTCGTGCATGCAGATTGAACCCTTGGCTGTAAAGACAGTAACTTGTTGCGAACTGAAAAAGGCGTTGAAATCTGAAACCGAAGTTGCTTTTTCCATCGAATTGAGTAATCCAAACCCATTTCCCATCAATATTAAAAAGTATGATCTGGATGTTCGGATAAATGGAAATACAATTGGAACCACCGAGAATACCGAACTGACGGCCATCCCAGCCAACAGCACGGTTGAGAAAACGATAAGCGTAACCGCCTCCACCGAAAAACTGATGAGCGGAACCTTGATGATGGGATTGAGCGCACTGCTGAAAAACGACCCCACAACATTGGAGATTGAAGTGGCCGGTTACGTAGTAGGAAGCGCTAAAGGGTTGTCGAAACGCGTTCGGATACATGAGAAATATCCGCTGAAAATGCACCCCTGATCAGAACATCGGAATGCACACATTCTTGGGCTCGGTGAAGAACCGCAAGGCTTCCCAACCGCCTTCGCGCCCAACACCAGATTGCTTTACACCACCGAACGGAGTTCTCAGATCACGCACCAGCCAGCAGTTTATCCATACAATTCCAGTATGCAAATTGGCAGCTACGCGATGTGCTTTCGTCAGATCATTTGTCCAAACCGTTGTTGCAAGCCCGTATTTGGTTCCATTGGCATAGCCCAAAACCTCTTCTTCTGTTTCGAAGGGTTGAATGGTAACCACTGGGCCAAAGATCTCTTCCTGATTTGTACGGCAGGTTTCTGGCAAACCTTCAATAATGGTCGGTTCAATGAACCAACCGCCCATTCCCGTTTCGGCCTCTTTTCCGCCACAAAGGACTGTTCCGCCTTCTTCTTTGGCCAGTTGAACATAGGATAGAATCTTATCGAAATGCGGTTTGGAGACCACAGCGCCAAGTTTCACATCTGGTGATTTAGGGTCGCCCACTTTCATGGCTTTCACCAGCTCAACGAATCGGGTTTTGAACTCCTGATAAATTCCTTTCTGAACATAAATGCGCGAGCCACACAGACAGATCTGTCCCTGATTGGCAAAACTGGAATTGAGCGATGTCTTCAAGGCATTATCCAGGTCGCAATCATCAAAAATGATGTTCGGATTCTTTCCGCCCAGCTCTAAAGAAAGTTTCTTGAACATGGGCGCAGCCGTACGTGCAATGGCCTTTCCTGTTTCGGTCCCGCCCGTAAAGGAGATGATCGGAACATCCACATGTTCTGTAATGGCGGAGCCAACCTTCCCTCCTAGCCCGTGCACAATATTCAGCACGCCTTTCGGAAATCCAACCTCATCACAGATCTGCGAAAGCAAGAAAGCTGTCATCGGTGTGATCTCTGATGGTTTGGCCACAACTGTGTTCCCAGATGCCAAGGCTGGAGCTATTTTCCAGGTGAAAAGGTAGAGCGGCAAATTCCATGGCGAGATGCAGCCTGCCACACCAATGGGTTGACGAAGCGTGTAGTTCAGATACTTTCCATCTGTATCGTGCACTTCAGAACTATCGTGCAAAATGGCCGTTGCAAAGAATTTGAAGTTGTCGCTAGCGCGAGGAATATCAACCAACTTGGCCAACCAAAATGGCTTACCGTTGTCGGTAGATTCAGCTTGTGCCAGTTCATCCGAACGCTCCGTTATCCGTTTAGAAACGTTGAGCATGTGCTGTGAACGTTCTTCACGTGTGAGTGCCGACCAAAGTGGAAACGCGGCTTTCGCAGCCTCAACCGCTTGCGCCACATCGCTCGCATCCGAATCAGGAATCAGCGAATAGACCTCGCCCGTGGCAGGATTGTAGTTATCCAAGAACTCGCCTGAGTTTGGGGCCTGAAACTGCCCGTTGATGTAGTTGAGAATCTGCTGCATTGCTGTTGTTTGGGGTAAAAGTAGCCAACTGGCGGTTTTGTGCATGAAGTAGAAAAGACCTCCGTTTCCGGTTTTTCGTTACACACCAAAAAACCTGACACACCTGACATGACGACCCGAAAAGGAGTGTCTGACGAACGGTCTGTCATGTGTGTCAGTATTCCTGTTTTTTTACACAGATCCGTGTCAAAGAATGCCAATTATTTCTCTATCCCTTTGTTCATAAGGCTTTCAAGCTTTTTTGGATGATGATGATTGAGTTTGGCACAGCTATGTGCACGGTAATTGCCTACTGCTAAGCGTCAAACATTGATTCACAAACAACTAAAAACAAATATTATGGAAGACGCATTCAAAAAATTCCTTTACGCTGGTGTTGATCTAGCTGCAGAAGTTTCTTCAAAATTCGAAGAGACTGTTAAAGACCTTATCGAAAAAGGTAAGATCTCTGACGTTGAAGGAAAGAAAATGGTAGATGAGCTTTTCGAAAAAACAGAAGCTCGCAAAGAAGAGTTCGAAGCAAAATATGCTGAGATCAAAGAAAAAGTTGGTATCGTTAAGAAAACAGAAGAAGAAATTCTTGCTGACCTTAAATCAAAAGTTGCTGACCTAGAAAGCAAAATCGGTAAATCTTCTGCTAAAGCTGCTGCTCCTAAAGCAACTGCAAAAGCATAAGTAAAGGCAAAGAAGCGGGGTTGGAGAGTCCCGTACCTTTTCATGGTAAGCGCCCAAGCGAAAGTTTGGGCGTTTTTTTTGTCCCATAAAGCGTATGGCAGGCGTTAAAAAGTGTTAAGCATAAAATACAGGCACGACATCGAACGTACCTTTGACGTGTTGGGAAAGAATACGATAAAAGCGACCATTATTCTGATGACCGTAGCCTTGGTTGGGCTGATCGGTATACAGGTGTATTGGATAAACAGTGCGGTGATCCTGCGCCAGCAAAAGTTCCAATCTACCGTGAACGAGGCACTCGGAAACGTGGTGTATCAATACGAAAAGCTGAAAACTGCCGAAAGTTTGGCCATGAAAATGGACCTGCGCGAAAAACGCAGAAGGTTGGTTTTTGAGATGGACTCCATCAACCGCGCCATTCGCAGAACGCAAGACAGTTTGATGTTTCTGCAGCAATCGAAATTTGATGGTCTGCCAAACCCCAAAGGAGTTGGCTTCAGCAACGATCACGAAGTGTTTTTCTCTTCAGACGGAAGCTCTGTTCAAGGTTTTGGCGATTTTGGACAAGCACATTTCCAAGTAAGTGTATACGAGGAGTTTTTGGTCGATTCGGGCGGAACGTACGTGAAAAGAAGTCGTCAAAAGCATTTTGAATCTCCCAATTTCGGACCTATCCGAAAACCTGTTCTGCCAGAATCGAAGGACGATATGACGTGGTATGTCGATTCGATGAAACAGGCGCAGGCAATGAATTTACAGTGGCTGGAAAAACGTGCCGATATGGTAAACGAGATCTTCGAAGAGATTGTAAACGTTGACCTCTACAACCAATCGGAAGGCATCGATACCGTAGCGCTGGATTCGCTTTTGAAAGAGCAACTGAAAGACAAGGGAATTGGCGCTGAATATGCTTACGGCATTTTCGACCCTTTTATGAACGCTTATTTCATGCAAGGAGATTCGGACGAGGTCGAGGGCATCATCACATCTCCGCACAAAGTGAATCTGACTCCTGGAAACGTGTTCAGCCAGCCTAAATTCCTGAGCATCTTTTTCCCAAATCAGAACAAATACCTGCTTCGCACCATGTGGTTGCTGCTTACCATTTCGGCCATGTTCATTCTGGTCATCATCTTCTCGTTCTCTTTCACGGTTTCAACCATCATCCGTCAGAAAAAGGTATCTGAGATCAAGAACGATTTCATCAATAATATGACCCACGAGCTGAAAACACCAATCAGCACCATTTCGCTGGCGTGCCAAGCGCTGAGCGATCCTGACATCAAAACAAGGGAAGGAATCGTGGATAATTACATCAACGTGATTGCTGACGAAAACAAGCGATTGGCGATGGTGGTGGAGAATGTGCTACGCACGGCTGTGATGGACAAAGGCGAACTGAAACTGAAAATTGAAGCCATCGATGTACACGAAGTGGTGAATCAGGTTTTGCAGAACATGAACATTCAGTTGGAACGCAGAGGCGGTTCGTTCATCACCGATATGCAAGCCACGCAAACCATGGTTCAGGCAGATAAGATCCACCTGACAAACGTGGTTTTCAACTTAGTGGATAACGCCCTGAAGTACACCGAAAAAATACCGGTGATAAAAGTGGGAACACGAAACGAGGCGCACGGAGTTGTGCTATTTGTGGAAGACAACGGAATTGGAATTTCGAAGGAAAACCAAAAGAAGATCTTTGATAAATTGTATCGCGTACCCACCGGAAACATCCATAATGTGAAAGGTTTTGGCCTTGGCCTGAGCTACGTAAAAGCCATTGTTGACAAGCACAACGGCTGGATAAAAGTGAACAGTGAGCCGAACAAAGGCAGTCGATTTGAAATACTCATCCCCCATAAATATAACCAAGCATGAGCGCAGAAAAGATCAAGGTACTACTTACAGAAGATGACCCGAACTTGGGGATGTTGCTTCGCGAATATTTGAACGCCAAAGGCTACGAAACCACCTTGGCCGAAAACGGAAAGATCGGCTACGAAAAGTTTTCGCAGGGCGGATTTGACATCTGCATTTTGGATGTGATGATGCCCGTAAAAGATGGCTTCACATTGGCTGAAGAAATACGTCAGACAGACAAGCAAATGCCGATCATTTTCCTTACTGCCAAAAGCATGAAGGATGATAAAGTGAAAGGATTTACGGCCGGTGCAGACGATTACATAACCAAACCGTTCAGCATGGATGAGCTTCTTATGCGTATGCAAGCCGTGCTAAGAAGAACGCTGCCAGAAACCGCCAAAGCCAAAAAGAAAGCTTCGCTGACAGTTGGCAAATTCGTGTTCGATTACGACCGACAGGTACTTCTTATTGATGGTGAAGAAAAACGCCTCACCACCAAGGAAGCCGATCTGCTTCACATGCTATGCGAGAACCGCTACGATGTACTGGATCGTAATTACGCGCTCAACAAAATTTGGGGCGATGACAATTACTTCAACTCACGCAGCATGGACGTTTACATTGCCAAATTGCGCAAATACCTTTCACTCGACCCAGAAGTGGAGTTGGTGAACGTGCACGGAAAAGGATTTAAGCTGCTGGCGAAGGAGTAAATCAGTTAGAAGTTGATAGAGTAGATGAAGTTGACAGGTCTAATAACCAATCAACTTTGTAAACCAACTAAACTATAAACTAAGTCACAGACTTCCTGTTCTTCCGCCATCAACCGGAACATTGATTCCATTGATGTAACCCGCAAGCGGTGATGCTAGGAACGTAGCTGCTGCTGCCACTTCCCAAGGTTGAGCAAAGCGCTTTGCAGGAACTTCAGCTTTCATATGTGCAGAAACTTCTGCTTCGCTGCTTCCAGATTTCGCAGCCTTGTTGGAGATAATACTTGAAAGTCGTTCGGTTTCGGTAGCGCCTGGCAGCACATTATTCACCGTAATTCCGAATTCGCCCAGCTCATTCGCAAGCGTTTTGCTCCAACTGGCAACCGCTCCGCGAATGGTGTTCGAAACACCCAGACCATGCAGCGGAATCTTCACAGAAGTAGAAATGATGTTGATGATGCGACCGTATTTCTCGGCTTTCATGCCATCAACCAAAGCCTGAACCAGAATATGATTGCACATAAGATGCGAACGGAAAGCCGCTTCAAATTCATTCAGCTCGGCATCAATGGCCTTTCCGCCTGCCGGACCGCCTGTGTTGTTGAGTAGAATGTGGTAAGGCGCAGCTGATTTCATGTGGTTTTCCAGCACAATTTTCAGCGCTTCCGGTTTGCTGAAATCTGCCACGAGGTAACTGTGGCTTTGGCCTTCGACAGTTGCCAATTCCCTTAAAACTGATTTCAATTTTTCCTCGTTACGCGCCAGAAGAGTGACACTTGCACCGGTTTCGGCCAATTGCAAGGCTACTGCTTTTCCAATTCCTGCCGTGCTTCCGCAAACCAAGGCACGCTTTCCTTTAAGATCGATCTTCATGATTGAGATTTGGTCAAAACTACTTGAATTTCCTTACTTTGATCGGAACAAAAACAACGCTATGGCTATTCAAAAACCGTTCAATCTTCAGAAGTGGATAGATGATAATCGCAACCTTTTGAAGCCACCAGTAAGCAACAAGAATCTGTATACAGAATCAGGCGATTACATCGTGATGATCGTTGGCGGACCTAATGCGCGCAAGGATTATCACTACAACGAGACGGAAGAACTTTTCTACCAACTGGAAGGCGACATCAACGTGCGGATACAGGAAGATGGAAAAGCCGTTGACGTTCCTATAAAAGCGGGAGAAATGTTCCTGTTGCCAGCCAATGTTCCGCATTCGCCCATGCGAAGCGAAGGCTCCGTGGGTTTGGTGATTGAACGCGTGCGAAAAGGAACCGACATGCAAGATGGACTGATGTGGTTCTGCGATAAATGCAATCACAAATTGCACGAATACAAGTTTCCCCTTTCCAATATTGAGAACGATTTCCTTCCTCGATTCCGTGATTTCTACGCTTCGGAAGAACTGAGAACCTGCAAAAACTGTGGGCATGTGATGGAATCCGACCCAAGATTCGTGTAGCATCGCGCAAAGACGCTAAGTCGCAAAGAATTGTTTGCGCAAAAAAGAAGGGGCTTCCGATTCAGTCGGAAGCCCCTTTTTCTCTTGGCGTCTCAGCGCCTTTGCGAGAAAAATTACTTGATCACACTCACACGTCCTGTGTGTGCAATATTTCCTGCTTCAGTAACCATTTGGTAAACGTAAAGACCAGTGGCCAATCCGTTCAATTCTACTGTTTGACCATCAACGGTCAACAGCGTTGATTGCAACAATTTACCGCTCATATCCATAATGTTCAGTTGGTAAAGATCACCACCTGTTCTTACACGGATATTTCCGTTAGTTGGGTTTGGATACAATACATTCTGACCAGAAGCAACGATTTCTTCAACTCCGGTACAGCACTCAGAATTATCAGAAACAAACGTAGCCGAAAGTGGAGCACCAGTGACATCTGTCAAGAACTCAACCACATAGTAGCCCAATTCTTCGCTCAAATATCGCATGCGGTAAGTTGTAGTGTTGCTTGGAAGACCAACAAATCCTTGAACAAGCGCAGGAGGCAAAGCCCATCCACCAGAAGCTGTCCAGCCCCAAAGTGTATCAATGGCTGTTTCAACCACATTCATTCGCAATACGTTGTGCAAATCATCCAATGGGTTTGTAAGTGTTCCTTCTCCATCCATCACCGATTGCATGTAGATGGTTCGTTTGATACGAACTGAATCTGGAGCAGGATTCCAAACCAAACCTATTTGTGCAGGAAGCAAACCAGTTGCAAGCACTTTTTGATCAAAAACAGCTGTATCCGTGAAAGCCGTTCCCAACATGGAAGGGAACGTGAAGATGGTCCAAGGATTGGTTGCTGGAATTCCAAGCACCAATGGAACAGGGCTGCCAAGTTGCGGCCCAAGGTCACCTCCAAGTCCGATCACGTCAACAGAACCAGAGTTTACTTCTACGAAACCGTATGCACCAGATTGATCTACAGCCATGTCAGCAGTTGGAAAATCGCTACCACCAGTTACAGTAGTTGGGTCATAGAAGCCTACTTGAAACAGCGAATCTGTCTGAAGCATAGAGAAATCGAAGGTTTGTCCAGCACCAGTTGTTCCCAAACTGATTGAAAGATTTGATACATCTAGGTCGGTACCAAAGGTGAATGATTCTCCTGCTTGTGGGAAATCTACTTCATCAATAATAACCTGAGCATTTGCTGATGCAACTGTTCCCAGAATAAAAAGGGGTAATAGTTTTTTCATGATTTAAGTTAAATGTTTAGCCAAATGTACGCATTGCGCCAAGTTATATTTGTACAGTGAGCGTCACTCAAGCACCAGAGCATATTCAAACCCTTTTAAAGGTCATTCCCGATAACCCGGGAGTGTATCAATATTTCAACGAAGAGGCGAAATTGATCTATGTCGGCAAGGCCAAAAGTCTGAAGAAACGCGTGTCTTCCTACTTCACCAAAGACCGCTACGACAGCCGCAAAACAGCCATTCTTGTTCGGCAGATACGCGATATCAAGTTCATTGTCGTGGCTTCCGAATTGGACGCACTGCTGTTGGAGAACAACCTCATCAAGGAATATCAGCCGAAGTACAACGTCTTACTTAAGGACGATAAAACCTTCCCGTGGATCTGCATCAAGAAGGAACCCTATCCGCGCATTTTTCCTACACGGAGAGTGATAAAAGACGGTTCGCAGTACTTCGGACCCTATGCGAATGTGAAAATGATGCACACACTTTTGGAGTTGGTGCGACAGCTTTATCCTTTGCGCACCTGCAACCTCAACCTCACACAGGAAAACATCAAGGCCGATAAATTCAAAGTTTGTTTGGAATACCACATCGGCAATTGCAAAGGTCCCTGCATCGGCAAGCAGAAGGAAGAAGATTACGAACTCGCCATTCAGAACATCCGCAAGATCATCAAAGGGAACATCCGTGAAGTGCGCGAACATTTAGGCGACCTGATGACCGAATTTTCCGCCAAGTTGGAGTTTGAAGAGGCCCAATTGGTGAAGGAAAAACTGGAGATTCTCGAGAAATTCACGAGCAAGTCGGCTGTCGTGAGTCCTGTGATATCGGATGCCGATGTCTATTCCATCGTATCCGATGTGAAATCGGCCTACGTCAATTACATGAAAGTGATTGAGGGCGCGATTGTACAGGCGCACACCATCGAACTGAAAAAGAAACTCGAAGAAACGGATGCCGAACTGCTGGAAATGGCCATCATCGAACTTTCGCAACGTTTCCAATCGGATGCCAAGGAATACATCGTTCCCTTTGAGATGGAACTCGAGATTCCAGGCGTGAAGATCACTGTTCCGCAGCGTGGCGACCGAAGCACTTTGCTCAAACTATCTGAGCGCAATGCCCTTACTTACAAGCGCGACAAGGACAAACAGACGGAAATCCTCGACCCCGAGCGCAACGTGACGCGCATCATGGAGCAGATGCAGAAGGACCTGCGCATGAAGGAGCAACCGCGCCACATCGAGTGTTTCGACAACTCCAACATCCAGGGCGATCATGCCGTGGCGGCCATGGTCTGTTTCCGCAACGGCAAACCCTACAAGAGCGACTACCGCCATTTCAATATCAAAACGGTGGTTGGTCCAGACGATTTCGCTTCGATGGAGGAAGTAGTACTCAGACGCTACAAACGCATGTTGGAGGAAGGCATTCCGCTGCCACAACTCATCGTTATTGATGGTGGCAAGGGCCAGTTGAGCAGCGCGGTGAAAAGCCTCGATGCGCTCGGACTGCGCGGCAAGGTCACCATCATCGGCATTGCCAAAAAGCTGGAAGAGATCTATTTCCCGGGCGATTCGGTGCCGCTTTACATCGACAAACGTTCTGAAACGCTCAAAATCATACAGAATGCGCGCAACGAGGCGCACCGTTTCGGCATTACGCACCACCGCAACAAGCGCTCAAAGGCCACCGTCAAGTCCGAACTCACCGACATCAAAGGCATCAGCGACAAGAGTTCGCAGCAATTACTCTGGAAATTCCGCTCCGTGAAAAAAGTGAAAGAAGCCACCGAGGAGGAACTGGCCGAAGCCATTGGCAAAGCCAAAGCGAAGGTGGTTTTTGAGCATTTTCATGGGGCGTAGGCCGTACCTTTAGGTTTCGAGCGCCTCAGCCTACGCCTGCGCGCGGTGGGCGTACCCTGAGGTTCTCGAAGGGTACAGCGTGGGTGTCGTGCCAAATAATTCAGAATTAATTTTGTTTCATGTCTGGGTGGATGTACATATTAGAATGTTCTGACGGTTCATTTTACACCGGAAGCACAAAAGACCTTCAAACAAGACTCATC
>JAIPBM010000035.1 GCA_021739695.1 Flavobacteriales bacterium
TGGGATTATCGTCTCATCCGGAAGTGATCAAAGGGGCAAAAGAGGCCTTGGATACGCACGGTTATGGCATGTCGTCTGTTCGATTCATCTGCGGAACACAAGACATTCATAAAGAGCTGGAGCGGAAGATCTCTGATTTTCTTGGAATGGAAGACACCATATTATACGCTGCTTGTTTTGATGCAAACGGAGGTGTTTTTGAACCACTTTTTGCAGAAGCGGACGCCATCATCAGTGATGAACTTAATCATGCCTCCATCATAGATGGTGTGCGATTATGTAAAGCTGCTAGGTACCGGTATAAACACAGCGATATGGCTGATCTTGAGTTGCAACTTCAAACTTCGCAAGCTCAACGATTTCGGATAATTGTTACTGATGGCGTATTTTCCATGGATGGCGATATTGCCAAGTTGGACATGATATGCGACCTCGCGGAAAAGTATAACGCTTTGGTGATGGTTGACGATAGTCACGCTTCGGGTTTTATTGGAAAAACGGGGCGCGGTACGCACGAATACCATGATGTGATGGGAAGAGTAGACATCATTACAAGTACGTTGGGAAAAGCACTTGGTGGAGCGATGGGCGGTTTCACTTCTGGGAAAAAAGAAGTGATTGACATGCTTCGTCAACGCTCTAGGCCATATCTTTTTTCGAATTCGCTTGCGCCATCCATTGTTGGCGCTGCTAGTAAGGTTTTCGATCTGCTTTCATCCACAACAGAGCTTCGCGATAAATTGGAGGCTAATACCAAATACTTTAAAGAAGGCGTGCAAAAAGCCGGCTTTAATTTGAAAGAAGGCGATAGTCCGATTGTGCCAATTATGCTTTATGACGCGAAATTGGCGCAGCAATTTGCCGATAAATTGTTGGTAAAAGGGATTTATGCAATAGGCTTTTTCTATCCCGTTGTCGGAAAGGGACAAGCGCGAATCCGTGTTCAAATTTCGGCTGCGCACACTATCAGCCACCTCGATGAGGCCATTAAAGCGTTCACATCGGTGGGCAAAGAACTTGGTGTGTTAAAATGAATTATCGACAAACCATTGTTCATTCAAGAAATTAGTAATATCTTCGCAGCCCCAAATTTGGGGAGGAGTGGAAGCTCTTTTAATGAACTGAAAACATATTTGAAGTGAAAGCACCAAGCTTTAAAACCATTTCTGCCAACAAGAATACCGCCAATAAGGAATGGGTTCTGATAGACGCTGAGGGCCTGACCCTTGGTAGATTGGCATCTACAATTGCGTACAGACTACGCGGTAAGAATAAGGTAAACTTTACTCCGCATGCGGATTGTGGCGACAATGTGATCGTTATCAACGCTGAGAAAGTTGAGCTTACCGGAAACAAACGAGCCACTAAGCAATACATGCACCATACGGGTTTTCCAGGTGGTCAGCGATTGAGAAGTGTTGAGCAGGTTTTGGCCAAAGATCCTACAGGATTGGTTACCAAGGCTGTACGTGGTATGCTTCCAAAGAACAGATTGGGAAGAGCTATTTTCAATAATATGCACGCATATGCTGGGCCTAATCACCCACATGAAGCGCAAAAGCCACAAACCATTTCACTTAACTGATCATTCTACTTAAATGGAAATAATCAACGCATTAGGAAGAAGAAAGACCGCAGTTGCTCGCGTTTACGTGAAAGCTGGTAAAGGTGCATTCATCGTTAACGGTAAAGACGCGAAGGAGTACTTCCCAACGTCATTGCTTCAGGACACCATCCAAAGACCATTCAATGTTTTGGAGGTTGTAGGGAAATATGATGTGAAAGTGAATGTTGCTGGAGGTGGAATAACAGGACAGGCTGAGGCCATTTCTCTTGGGATTTCCAGAGCATTGGTAAAAGAGGACGAAACTGTGAAGCCTGCTTTGAAGAAAGTTGGATTGATGACGCGTGACCCGAGAATGGTTGAGCGTAAAAAATTCGGTCAGAAAAAAGCAAGGAAGAAATTCCAGTTCAGCAAGCGTTAATCTATCAGTACAACGATTTTTCAAAACAATACTATTTCAATGGCTCAACCTACAGTACAGGAAATGCTAGAAGCAGGTGTTCATTTCGGACACCTTAAAAGAAAATGGAATCCTGCAATGGCTCCGTACATCTTCATGGAGAAGAACGGTACGCACATCATTGACCTTAACAAGACTTCTGCAAAATTGGAAGATGCTTGTAAAGCGATTCAAGCGATGGCACGTTCTGGCAAGAAGATCCTTTTTGTTGCTACTAAGAAACAAGCACAAGGAATTATCGCCCGTGAAGCAAGTCGTGTAAACATGCCTTACGTAACTGAAAGATGGCCAGGAGGAATGCTGACCAACTTTGCTACAATCCGTAAAGCCATCAGAAAGATGGGTGCCATTGATAAGATGGAAGTTGACGGAACATGGGAAACCATGTCAAAGCGTGAGCGATTGATGATCAGCCGTCAGAGAGCAAAACTTGAAAGAGACCTTGGTTCTATTGCTGATCTTACTCGCCTTCCTTCAGCAATTTTCATTGTTGATATCATTAAAGAACATATTGCAGTGAACGAGGCTCACCGTTTGAGCATCCCAACATTTGCAATTGTTGATACCAATGGAAATCCGAAAGATGTTGATTTCGCTATTCCTGGAAACGATGATGCTGCCCGATCTATCGAGTTGATCGTTAAAGCAATGACCGATGCAATTGCAGAAGGACTTGCTGAAAGAAAAGCTGGAAAAGGCAAAGAAGATGACGCGAAGGATGATGAGGATTCAGAAGAGGAAGAAGTAGCTGCACCCGTAAGAGCAAGTGCAGTTGTTTCTGAAGATAAGGACGAAGAATAAATCAAGACACATTGGAATCTACAGTTAATATTACTGCAGCTCAGGTAAATGAGCTTAGAAAGAAGACCGGAGCAGGAATGATGGATTGCAAGAAAGCCCTTGTTGAGGCTGGAGGCGATTTTGATACTGCAATTGATCTACTAAGAAAGCAAGGACAGAAAGTTGCTGCAAAGCGTTCTGATCGCGAAGCTGCTGAAGGTATCGTTCTTGGTAAAGTAAATGGTAACAAGGCTATTTTGTTGAACCTTGGTTGCGAGACTGATTTCGTTGCTAAGACAGATGATTTCGTTGGTTTTGCAAATGATCTGCTTGACCTCGCTTTCGAAAACAACATTACTTCTGCAGATGCTTTGGTAGCTGCAACCTATAAAGGAGCTTCTGTTTCTGATGCAATCACTGAGCTTACTGGTAAAACAGGTGAGAAAGTGGAAGTTTCAGGATTTGAAGTTATCGTAGCCGAAACTGTTGTTGCTTACAACCATCCTGGAAACAGAGTTGGAACAATTGTAGGTTTGAACAAGGCTGGATTTGAAGAAATGGGACGTGATGTGGCGATGCAAGCTGCAGCAATGGCACCGGTTGCTTTGAACAAAGAATCTGTTTCTGCTGAGGTTATCGCAAAAGAAATTGAAATTGGTAAGGAATTGGCCATTCAGGAAGGAAAACCTGCTGACATGGCTGAGAAAATTGCAGAAGGTCGATTAGGCAAATTCTTTAAAGAGAATACCTTGATGGAGCAAGCCTTCATTAAGGACAACAAATTGAATGTTGCACAATACCTTAAGTCAGGAAACCCTGAGTTGACGGTCACCGCCTTCAAGCGCTTTTCGCTTGGCAGTTAATAAAGACATTAAAAAGAGGATTTAAATCCTCTTTTTTTTTGCCCTAAAAAGTTTAAAATCGCAGCATGGATGTGAAGTACAAGAGAGTGCTCCTGAAACTCAGCGGAGAATCGCTGATGGGGAATAAACAGTTCGGGATTGATCACGACAGATTGGGTCAGTATGCTCGAGAGATCAAAGGAATCGTTGACAGCGGAGTACAAGTGGCCATCGTTATTGGCGGTGGTAATATTTTCCGCGGCATTCAAGCTGCCGAAGGCGGAATGGATCGGGTTCAAGGCGATTACATGGGTATGTTGGCCACCATGATCAATAGCATGGCCTTGCAATCGGCACTCGAAAATCTTGAAGTAGCAACCAGATTGATGTCTGCCATCAAGATGGATGAAATTGCAGAACCGTTTATCCGCAGAAGAGCGGTTCGGCATTTGGAAAGAGGTCTTGTGGTTATTTTCGGTGCTGGCACTGGAAATCCTTATTTCACCACTGATTCAGCCGCTTCACTTCGCGCCATCGAAGTGGAGGCAGATGTAATCCTGAAAGGAACACGTGTTGATGGTATTTACACAGCCGACCCAGAAAAAGACAGCAGCGCTGTGAAATTTGACACCATCAGCTTCCACGAAGTGTATGAGCGAGGATTGAACGTGATGGACATGACTGCTTTCACGCTTTGCAATGAGAATAAATTGCCGATCATCGTGTTCAATATGGATGAAGGTGGCAACTTGGCAAAACTGGTTTCTGGCGAAAGAGTCGGAACACTCGTTGAAGGCTGATTACACAGAATCACTATTTTCGACCAAATTTCAACAATGGAAGAAGAGTTAAAATTCATTTTTGAATCCGCAAAAGAAGGAATGGAGAACGCCATCGAGCGTTTGGATCATGAATTGGCGCGAATTCGTGCTGGAAAAGCAAGCCCACAGATGCTGGGTAGTGTACAAGTAGAATATTATGGTTCTATGACGCCACTTAAAAATGTGGCGAATGTGAACACGCCTGATTCTAAAACGCTACAGATACAACCGTTTGAAAAGGGCTTGATCGAGGAGATTGAAAAAGGAATCATGCGCGCCAACTTGGGCTTCAACCCTATGAACGATGGAAAAGTGGTGCGTATTTCCATCCCACCATTAACAGAAGAAAGAAGACGTGATCTTGTAAAGCAGTCGAAGGCTGTTGCCGAACAAGCAAAGGTTTCCATCCGTAACTCGCGGAAAGATGCCAACGATGAGATCAAAGCCTTGCAGAAAGACGGCATGGCGGAAGACACAGCTAAAGTTGCTGAAGCGGACATTCAAGAATTGACGACTACATATTCGAATAAGGTTGACGCCATGGTAGTCGAGAAGGAAGTGGATATCATGACCATCTGATTTTTACAATCGCATTTTTGAAGCCTCGTTCGCTATGCGAACGGGGCTTTTTCTTTTAAATTCAACCCATGCTTGAAACCGAATGGAAATACGCAGAGCTTCCTGATCCAGCGCAAGTGAGCGAACTGTGCGAACATCTTGGAGTGAAAGAAGATGTGGCACAGCTTCTTATCAATCGAGGTATCACCAATTTTGATGAGGCAAGGTCATTTTTCCGACCATCTTTCAGTGATCTGCATGACCCATTTCTGATGAAAGGAATGGACAAGGCCATCGAACGGATTGAACAAGCGCTTGGAAACGGAGAGAAGACGCTGATCTTTGGCGATTACGATGTGGATGGAACCACTTCGGTTGCATTGGTCTATAGTTTCTTCAAAGACTTCGGACAGGTTGATTTCTACATTCCCGATCGCTACAAGGAAGGATACGGACTTTCCATTGCGGGGATTGATTACGCCAAGGCGAATGGCATCAGTCTCATCATCACGCTCGATTGCGGCATTCGTGCCATTGATAAAGTAGCTTACGCGAATAAGTTGGGCATCGATATCATCATTTGTGATCACCATTTACCTGGTGCTGAATTGCCCGCTGCTTACGCCATTCTAGATCCGAAACAGGCCGATTGTAATTATCCGTACAAAGAATTGTGTGGTTGCGGTGTAGGATTCAAATTGCTTCAGGCGTTCTGCGAAAAGAACAATGAAGACCTACAAAAGCTAACTGCCAAACTCGATCTGGTTTCTGTTGCCATTGCGGCAGACATCGTTCCGATAACGGGCGAGAATCGCATTTTAGCGTCATTTGGAGTCCGTCAGATAAATGAGAATCCTTCAACAGGAATTCGTGCGCTGCTGGAATACACGAAGATGAACCGTGAGATGACCATCAGCGATGTGGTTTTTACCATCGCCCCACGCATAAATGCTGCTGGGAGAATCGCATCTGGCAAGCGCGCGGTGGAATTGCTCATATCTGATGATCTGAACGAAGCACTGGAATTTTCGGCCGAGATTTCGAAATACAACACAGAACGCAGAGACCTCGATAAATCGGTGACCGACAGTGCCTTGGAGATTCTGCAATCGGATGATTTTTACAGCAATAGCAAAAGCACCGTGGTTTTCAATCCTGATTGGCACAAAGGCGTGGTAGGAATTGTGGCCTCGCGATTGATTGAGCAGCATTACAAACCAACCATTGTCCTTACCGAATCGGAAGGAAAGGCAACGGGTTCTGCGCGATCGGTGCACGACTTTGATGTGCACGCTGCGCTTACGGAATGCGAAGATCTACTTGAACAGTTCGGAGGACATAAATATGCCGCTGGAATGAGCTTGAGTTTGGAAAATGTGGATGCTTTCCGAACCAAATTTGAGGAAGTGGTCGCTGCGCGAATTGAGGAACACATGCTTACACCCAAACTCAATATCGACCTCGAAATTGACCTCGACCGCATCACGCCTAAGTTCATGTCTTTGCTCAAGCAATTTGCGCCATTCGGGCCCGGAAATATGAATCCTGTATTTGTTTCTCGGAACTTGATTGCAGAAGATGTTCAGACCATGGGCGCAGACAATTCGCATCTGCGTTTTAAACCCAAACAGCAAGGCGTGCAGCACATGATGCTGCAAGCGGTAGCTTTCAAAATGGGAAAGCTATTTCAGGATTTATCGAAAGGGAAACGCTTCGATATGGCTTACACCATTGAAGAAAACCATTGGAAAGACAAGGTTTATCTTCAGTTGAATGTGAAGGATTTGAAGTTTTCGGATTGATTCACTTCAAAATCGTTGACCCGATTTCCATCGCCAGTTTTCTTCTAACCTTTAGCAGGTTATTCAAACGGTCCATGTTGAGTAACAGTTGATCTTCTTCAGATTGTTTCAACAGATCGCGCGTGTCGTTGATCATCTTCTCCAGTTTGCGCAGTTTAAGCACGTTCAGCGATGAAAGAATAGAACGTTTCAGCACATCTTCTTCTCTGGTCACAACGATGTTGTGTTCTTTCCAGCGTTCGCTTACAGTATGCGGTTGCGCAAAGAAATTGACTGCGAGTCCAGAAATTTCCGGGTTTGGATGATTGATGAAATGCTGCTCAGTAGGAATCTTTTCTTCTTCAAGCATTTTGGCAAACTCATCAAAAACCAATTTGAAAAGCGTGTTTTCAAACGTGATCTCATCTTCCAGAATCTCGGTCACCACAAAATCAACCACATTCACTTCTTCTTGATCGATCACCTTTTCTCCTGCTTCATCCCACACATCAAAATGAATGTGCTTCTCGCTGTAAAGCATCAGGATTCGGATGATGTCGCGTTCCTGAAATTCGGCATCGCGCTTTTTTAGTTCCTGATTGGTTCTCCGAACAATCTGTGGTTCTTCGCTCGGTTCAGAATCGTGAGTGGAAATTCCATCGCGTTTCTGCTTGTCGTTCCAGTTTTTTCTTCGATTGCGGTTCAGTTCCATCATCAGAACTTCCTCATCCATATCCATAATGCTGCTGCACTGGCGCACGTAAAGGTTTCTGGTTATCGGATCTGGAATGAGCGAAATGGAACTGATGATGTCTTTGATCAGTCCAGCGGTTCTGACTGGATCGCCTTTGGTTTCGCCCACCAGAAGTTTGGTTTTGAACTGAATGAAATCGTTGGAATTAGCATCGATGAAACTGGTGAGTTCGTCTCCGCCCATTTTTTTAGAGAACGAATCGGGATCTTCTCCATCTGGAAAAAGAACCGTTCGCACGTTCATACCTTCTTCCAACACCAGATCAATTCCTCGGAAGGATGCTTTTATTCCTGCATCATCACCATCGTACATGATGGTGAGGTTGTTGGTATAGCGCTTGATAAGGCGAATTTGCTCAACCGTGAGGCTGGTTCCAGAACTGGCCACCACGTTGTGGATGCCTGCTTGATAAAGCGAAACCACATCTGTGTAGCCTTCTACCAAAAAGCAATTGTCTTTTTTAATGATCTCGCTTTTTGCCTGGTAGATGCCGTAAACGATGTTGCTCTTGTGGTAAACATCGGTTTCTGGACTGTTGATGTATTTGGCAACCTTTTTATCGTTGCGCAGCGTGCGTCCGCCAAAGGCAATGACACGGCCCGAAAGGTTATGTATCGGAAACATGACACGACCCTTGAATCGGTCGAGCAGCTTTCCTTCGCGTTCGAGACAAAGACCTGAATCAATCAGAAATTTGCGATTGTATTGTTCTTCGAGTGCTTTGTTTCCGAACGAATCGTAACGGTCGAAACAGTAGCCGAGTTCAAATTTCTCGATTGTTTCCTGTGTGAATCCGCGCTCTTTGAAATAGCTGAGGCCGATGGCCTGACCTTCGTCTGTTTTTAGCAGATTGGAAGTGAAGTTGCGTTGCGCAAAAGCCAAAACGAGATAAAGACTTTCGCGCTCGTTCTGTTCGGCAACCTGCTCGTCTGTCTGTTGCTCTTCTTCAATTTCAATGTTGTATTTCTTGGCCAGATAACGCAGCGCTTCGGGGTAGGTGAGCTGTTCGTGGTCCATGATGAAATTGACCGAATTGCCGCCTTTGCCACAACCGAAGCATTTGTAAATTCCTTTGGGTGGCGAAACGCTGAACGAAGGCGTTTTCTCGTTATGGAAAGGGCAGTTTCCCCAAAGGTTGGTGCCTTTCTTTTTGAGGTGCACGAAATCGCCTACAACCTCCTCAACACGGGCGGTTTCGAATATTTGCGCTATGGTTTCCTGTGGGATCAAAAGGGCGTTAAAGATACGCTTGTAAAACCGATTTGCGATGTAGGCCGCGAGGGCCGCGTTAGGGATGGAAGCGGCATCCTTTTTTCTGAGCTCTGCTTTCTACTGCGTTCAGTCATTGGCCTGAAAAAAGATATAGCGCACAGCCCGACCCCGATTTTTCATCGGGGGAACGCCCTAAGTGCAGAAGACTTAAATTGCGTTAAACGCATGGTGGCCGCGGTTCAAAAAGTGTAATTTCGTCCGACTTCGAAAAGATGGCAAGCGCAGAGGAAAAAGCACATAAGAAACAGATATGGTCGAGTAATGTGACGGCCGTTGTGAGTATATCGCTGGTGTTGTTTATGCTTGGTTTGCTGGGGCTTACACTGTTGTATGCAAACGCGCTTTCGGGCTACGTAAAGGAAAACATCGGGTTTACCATTTACATGAAGGATGATGCGAAGGAGGTTGACATTCTTCAGTTTCAGAAGTTTTTGGATGCATCGGACTTTGTAAGAAGCACGGATTACATTTCTCAAGATGAAGCTGCCGATCAGTTGAAGGAAGCGTTGGGTGAGGATTTTGTCGGTTTTATGGGCTACAATCCGCTGAAGCGTTCGATTGATGTGAAGATCAAAGCTGATTTTGCCAACGAAGAAGGAATCGTGGACATTAAATCGGATCTGCTGAAAAATCCGATGATCTTTGAAATTGATTATCCGGTTGATCTGATTCGTGTAATTAATAGAAACGTGCGCAAAGCGGGAATTGTGATCCTTGTTTTTTGCGGACTTCTTTCGTTGATAGCCATTTCGTTGATCAACAATAACATCAGGCTTTCCGTTTATTCGAAACGATTCCTGATCAATTCGATGAAGTTGGTAGGAGCCACGCAATCGTTTATCCGCAAGCCTTTTTTGGTTGAAGGTGTTCTGCGCGGAGCTGTTGGCGCAGTGGTGGCCAATGTGCTGTTGGCCGCTGTGATCTATTTAGCAAGCCAGAATATTCCTGAACTTTTTGGATTGGAAGATATCGAGATCGTGTTTACGCTTTTTGGTGCCGTGCTGGCGCTTGGGCTTCTCATCTCGTTCTTAAGCACGACATTTGCCGTTAGAAAATATCTGCGCCTGAACGCAGACGAACTATATTATTGAACATGAGCGAACAAGGAAACAACGAGAAGGAATTCGCCTTCGGAAAGGAGAATTACATTATTACCATCGTAGGAATGGTTTTTATTCTGGTGGGTTTTGTGCTGATGGCAGGAGGCGGATCTGATGACCCGAATGTGTTCAGCAAAGAGATATTCAGTACAACCAGAATTACCGTGGCACCGTTGGTTGTGTTGGCGGGTTTTGCGCTGGAGATCATCGGAATCATGTATCGCGCTAAGTCGTAATCGGGAATGGATTTTTGGGAAGCCCTGATCTTGGGCATTGTACAAGGCCTGACGGAATTTCTTCCTGTAAGCAGCAGCGGGCATCTTGAAATTGGAAAGGTTCTGTTGGGAGATAAGAGCCTTCCGGAAGAAAGTCTGCTTTTTACGGTTGTCGTACACGCAGCTACATCACTCAGCACCATTGTCGTTTTTAGAAAAGATATTCTCGAAATTCTGAAAGGTTTGTTCCAATTCAAATGGAACGAGCAAACGCAGTTTTCGCTGAAGATCATTGTTTCGATGATTCCCGCAGCCATTATCGGAGTGCTATTCAATGATCAAATTGAAGCACTGTTCAGCAAGCAGATTCTGTTGGTTGGAGCCATGCTGATCATTACTGGTCTATTGCTTTTTCTAGCTGATCGCGCAAAACGGACTGAAAAGCAGGTTGGTTTCAGTCAAGCCTTGATCATTGGAATTTCGCAGGCAATTGCCATTCTTCCAGGAATCAGTCGGTCTGGAGCAACTATTTCTACTTCGGTCCTTTTAGGAATTGATCGCGAAAAAGCTGCTAGATTTTCCTTCTTGATGGTAGTTCCACTCATTTTGGGCAAGATGGCCAAGGATGTGATGGATGGAAATATTTCGTCAGAAATGACCCATGCCATGCCGCTGCTGGTTGGTTTTCTGGCTGCGTTTTTCTCAGGACTTGTGGCCTGTACTTGGATGATCTCGTTGGTTAAGAAAAGTCAGCTTCGTTATTTCTCATACTACTGTTTCGTGGTCGGATTCGGTGCCATTCTCGCTACACTGATTCTATAAATTTGGTCGATTCATTCAATTTCAAAGACGGGGAAGTATTGCTTTTAGATAAGCCTTACGGACCTACTTCGTTTTCCATTGTCAACCGTGTTCGCGGCATCATTAAGCGAAAACTGAAGGTCAAAAACATTAAGGTCGGCCATGCCGGAACATTGGATCCGCTTGCAACCGGACTGTTGATCATCTGTACAGGTAAAGCCACAAAAACCATCAGCACCATTCAAGATGCTGAGAAGGAATACACGGGAACCATCACTGTTGGCGCCACCACGCCATCTTATGATCTTGAAACGGAAGTGAACGAAACCTTCCCGATCGACCATATTACGGACGAAATGATTCGTGAAATGGCTATGAAAATGGTTGGCGAACACGATCAAATGCCGCCAATCTTTTCGGCAAAACAAGTAGATGGCAAGCGCGCTTATGATCTAGCTCGTGCAGGAAAAGATGTAAAGCTGAATACAAAGCGCGTGCTTATCAATGCCTTCGATATTACCTCAATCAATCGTGTTGATGGTAAAATCGAGGTCGGATTCAGAGCCCATTGTTCTAAAGGAACGTACATCCGTTCGTTGGCATTCGATTTCGGAAAAGTGCTGAATTCGGGCGGTTATCTTTCTGAACTAAGAAGAACGCGCATTGGTGATTACAGTGTGGAAGACGCCATCACAACCGATCAATTTCAGGTGATGTTGCACGGTGAAACCGTCTGATCAAATACCGGACGATCAAGTCAACCATTTTCTTACCTTCGCAGCCCCATAAAAATGGGCCCGTAAGCTCAAAATAAACACTATGAAATTATCACAGTTTAAATTCAACATTCCCCAAGAACTTATTGCCTACCATCCAACACAGGATCGCGAAGAGAGCCGAATGATGGTTCTTGACCGCAAAAAAGGCACAATAGAGCACAAAACATTCAAAGACATCCTCGATTATTTTGATGATGGCGATTCGTTTTTGCTGAATAATACAAAGGTTTTTCCAGCCCGTTTGATCGGTAAAAAAGAAAAGACCGAAGCTCAGATTGAAGTTTTCTTGCTTCGCGAATTGAACCGCGAAAGCATTCTTTGGGATGTTCTTGTTGATCCAGCACGTAAGATCCGAATCGGTAACAAACTTTATTTCGGAGATGATGATAGCTTGGTCGCTGAGGTAATTGACAACACGACATCAAGAGGAAGAACACTTCGTTTCTTGTTTGATGGAACGCATGAAGAATTCAAAAAGACCATTTTTGATCTTGGCGAAACACCTCTTCCAAAGTACATCAAACGAGCTGCAGAGCCAGAAGATGAAGAGCGTTACCAAACTGTATTTGCCAAGCATGAAGGTGCTGTGGCTGCTCCAACGGCAGGATTGCATTTCAGCAAGCAATTGTTGAAGCGTTTGGAGTTGAAAGGCGTCAATTTCGCAGAGATCACGCTGCATGTTGGATTGGGAACTTTCCGCCCTGTTGAGGTTGAAGATCTGACGAAGCATAAAATGGACAGCGAGCAGCTGATCATTACTCAAGAAGCTTGCGATATCGTGAATGCTTCTAAAGATGCGAGGAAAAAAGTTTGTGCTGTTGGTACAACTTGTATGCGAGCTTCTGAAACTTCGGTAAGCACAATTGGTCACATGAAGCCATACGATGGTTGGACCAATAAATTCATCTTTCCACCGTACGATTTTCAAGTTGCAAATTGCATGGTCACCAATTTTCACATGCCGCAATCAACACTATTGATGATGGTAGCTGCATTTGCAGGTTACGATTTCATGCGCGAAGCTTACGATCAAGCCATCAAAGAGAAATACAGATTCTATTCTTACGGAGATGCGATGCTGATCATCTGATGATCGCATAAACAGTAATTTCAGTCCCGATTTTCAGTCAGAGAATCGGGACTTTTTTATGAAGAAAAGCATGGTCATAGTCGCTGGTGGAAGCGGCACCAGAATGGGAGCGGAAATTCCCAAGCAGTTCATAGAATTGAACGGAAAGCCCATTCTTATGCACACGCTTCAAAACCTGCATGCGATGGATGAAGACATGCAGTTGGTGCTCGTTCTTCCAAAAGATCAGTTTTCTTACTGGCTTGAACTCACTTCAAAACATAATTTTTCTCTTCAACATGAATTGACAGAAGGCGGTGATACGCGCTTCCTTTCGGTTAGAAATGGCCTCGCTAAAGTTTCAGATCCAGAAGTTGTAGGCATCCACGATGGTGTACGGCCATTTCCATCACAAAAAGTGGTCGAAGCATGTTTTGCGATTGCCAAGCATAGTGGAGCAGCGGTTCCAGTCGTTCCAATTGTTCAGAGCCTTCGGATATTGAATGATGGAAACAGTGAGTCTGTTGATCGAAATATATACCGTGCGGTGCAAACGCCTCAATGTTTTGAGACATCAATTCTCAAGAAAGCGTTCGAAAATGCTCAAGGTGTAGACTATTCGGATGATGCTTCCGTTGTTGAATCAAACGGGCAGCAGATACATTTGGTTGATGGAAATGTCGAAAACATCAAGATCACAACACCTTTGGACCTCGAACTGGCCCAATTGATAATTGCAAGACCAATCAATTGAAATTGAATTAACAACTTCATGTTAATAGAAACGTGTTCGAAAACATAACCTTACAGCATACTGGTAAGTATACTTGTGCCACATGAAGTCTAAGAACAGAATCAGGAGAATGAAAATAACCCGAAGATTGAGATCGACAGGATTGCTTCTCACCCCGTTGGTACTGTTCCTTCTTCTCCTTTTTTCAGAGCCTACAGCACTCTTCGGATGGTCAAGCGGGCCAAATAAAGAAGAAACAGTTACCGAAGAACCTACCCCAAAACAGTTCGACTATATTAACATTGCCATTGATTCTTCATTGGCCTACCAACCCGAGCTCATCAAAGCAGGACTCGTTTACGATTATACGGAGAACCGTCTGGTGTGGGAGAAGAATCTCGATCAGCTCTTTCCTGTTGCATCGTTGACCAAAATGATGGTTGCTCTGATTGTAATGGAACAGGTTGAGGCAGGAAAATTCAGCTTAGATGAATTGGTTACGGTAAGTAAAGCAGCCACGTGCGTGGGTGGATCCTGCGTTTACGTAAAGACCGGACAACAGCTTTCTATCGCAGACCTATTGCAAGCCGCCATGATCCGTTCGGGCAATGATGCGGCATTTGCGCTGGCCGAACACGTGGGCGGAACCGAAGAAGATTTTGTGCGATTAATGAACGAAAAAGCCGAAAGCCTTGGCATGGAAAACACGTGCTTCTCCAATCCGACCGGAATGCCCGTGAAATCAAATGTGCTTTTCGACAACGAATCGACTGCTGCTGACCTGCTACTGTTAGCACGGGATCTGGTGAAGTATGAGGCTATCTTGAAGATGACATCCAAAAGCACAGAGTCTATTCGTAATGCAAACGGCATTTACACCTATGAGACCCGAAACACCCTTGTAAAGGATTATGCGGAGATCGATGGATTGAAAACGGGTTTTACAAACGCGGCCAAATACTGCATTGTGGCAACTTCTAAGCGGTGCGACCATCGCGTGATCACCATTCTGTTAGGAGTCGAGACTAAGGCGCAACGCTACAATGTTGCTGTCAATCTTTTCAACAATTACTACAGCTCAATCGGCTTGGGTAAACTTGGCGAGGAATTTGAAGAGACTGCAAACGCAAACTGATTTAACCATTTATCCTTAGAACATGAGAATTATAGCCTTGATGCTGCTCGCATCATTACCACTGACTCTATTGGCACAGAAAAAAGGTGAATTGAGCTGGCCAGCAATGACCGTTGACCCAAGCACCAATCTTATTACTTACAGCGAGGTTCCCGAAGTTGCTGGTGTTGCTGTTGCAGACCTGTTTGACAGAGCAATGAAATGGGGTGGGGAACATTACAAGAATTTTGGAGAGAAACTGAGAAAGCAAGACAAGGAAGCGGGTGAAATGGAGATTTTCAATCGCTTCCCTATCTACGCGTATGATAGTAAAGGAGTGAAGACAACCAGCCGTCAAGGATTGGCACAATACACCTTGACCATCAAGTTTAGAGATGGTAGATACAAATACACCATCACCGATTTGAACATCAAGGCTTCAAGCTATGAACCCTTGGAGCCATGGTTGGACAAAGAGGACAAGGATGCTGCAAATCACTGTCATTATTTAACTGATATTGATGCTGAGATTCGCGCAACGATCCAGAGCATGAAAGATAATCTTGCCAAAGACCCTGCGAAATCAGGAGACGATTGGTAATCAGATAATACGTTGAACGGAAGCTGAATCTGTTAGAAGTCCATCTTCTAAATTCAGGTTTTTCAACCAAAGAACTCCAGGCAGTTTTCCTTTGTGGAAGCTGCCTTTTTCTTTTTCCATACCCAATGCTGCAGCACCATTAAGTGTTGCCATTTTGAGAAGCGTTGCAATGCCAATCTGAGGATAATTTGCCTGAATCAGCTTCAGTTCCTCCAAAATTGAAAGCCGATGATTACTGGCCAAACTATCTGTTCCCACACATACGTTCGCTTCTTTTTTTAGCCACATTGGTATGTTTGGAATGCGATTTTCGATGTACTTGTTGGCCTGAGCACAAGTGCACCAGAACGCATCATTCCGCAGCGATTTTACCACTTCAAATTCTTCTGCTTTGGTCATAGTATTATGAACCAAAAGTGCAGGTTGATCTTGTGGTAATTGCCTAAGATGATAATCGAGCGCACTGCTGAACTGAGGTTTGAAATTGGAAAAATCCTCTCCAAATTTTTTGAATATCTCAACGAGTTCGCCACTGCCCGAAACAAACATTTCATTCTCACTTTCAGTCTCTTGATTGTGAATACTGATCGGTCCGGGAAATTGCTGCTGTTGCGCTCTAATTCCATCGAACAGGCGTTCACTCACCGAGTAAGGCGCGTGCGGAACAATGGTGGCGTTCAGATCACTTTGCTGGTATTCATTCGCTACGCGAATTCCTTCTTTCAAAACCTCATCGGCTTTGGAAGAATCGAATGAAAAAACTTCTACGAATGAGTGATACTTGATTCGGCTATTCCGCTTCGTTTCAAGTGTGTCAGCCGTGTTGCAGATGTCGCCAACGGCTTGAATGCCATTAAGCCACATTTCTTCATCAGCCAAATGTATGGCTTCCATTTTCTGATCGGCATTTTCATTTCTTCTCGAAACGATTTGCATGATGAATGCTGGTAAACCTGTTTTTTCAGGCACCAAACCTTTCATATGCGAAAGCTCCAAATGGCAATGTGCGTTGATGAATCCAGGACACAAGGCGCCTTCAAAACGCTCAATACGACTTGGTTCTAGTGCATTTGAACTATCAGGAAGCATCACTTCTTGAATGGTTCCATTGGCACTTACAGCCACAATTCCATTAGGTATTGGATTGGCGTAAATGGGAAAGATGATGTCTGCTGAAAGGAATCGCATAGTAAGCCTGTATCTTTGCACAATGACCGAAAAAAAGGACATACGGGCATTGACCGATGATGAAATTACTTCATTTTTCATCGACAATGGCGACAAAGCATTTAGAGCGAAACAGGTTCGTGAATGGCTTTGGAAGAAAGGAGCACAGTCGTTTGATGAGATGACCAATCTCTCTAAACCTACACGCGACATGCTGGAAGAGAACTTCAGCATCAACGCAGTTACGGTTGATGAGAAACAGGTAAGCGAAGACCGAACCATCAAAAGTTCGTTCAAAACGACTGACGGAAAGTTTGTGGAAGGTGTTCTGATTCCAACTGCCAGCAGAATGACAGCTTGCATCTCATCGCAAATTGGTTGCAGTTTGAGTTGCAAATTCTGTGCAACAGGCCGCTTGGACCGATTGAGGAACCTGAATGCGGATGAGATATTTGATCAGGTCGTTCACATTGCAAGGCAAAGCGAAGAGCACTATGGAATTCCGCTCAGCAACATCGTTTACATGGGAATGGGCGAACCGCTTCTCAACTATAAGAATGTGCTTGATAGTATTGAACGGGTCACTTCACCAGAAGGTCTGGGAATGTCTCCGAAACGGATCACGGTTTCAACTGCGGGAATTGCCAAGATGATCCACAAACTGGCGGATGATAAAGTGAAATTCAATTTGGCGTTATCGCTTCATGCCGCCAATGAGAAAAAGCGCGATTATATCATGCCAATAAACGAGTCGAATAATTTGATAGTTCTGGCTGAGGAAATGCGCTATTTCTATGAGCAAACAGGCACGCGTCCAACCTTGGAATACATCATTTTCAAGGATTTTAACGATTCGTTGGAAGACGCGAAGGAGTTGGCGCTGTTCTGCAAGAATTTCCCAACCAAGATCAATATCATCGAATACAATCCAATTGATGGTGGAGAATTCAAGAAGGCTGATATTGCTAAAACGGATCAGTTCAAATTGTTCTTAGAAGAACGAAATCTGATCGTCAACATCAGGCGAAGCAGAGGAAAAGACATTGATGCCGCTTGCGGACAATTGGCCAACAAACTTTCCACCTAAAAGCTTGTTTATCTACATTCGCAAAGCTTGTCATCACTCGATAAAATAAAGCAGCCGGTTCGGTTGGAAATGGAGGAATTTGAAGGACGTTTCCGTTCTTCCATGCGCAGTGAAGTGGCGCTTCTCGACAAGATCACGCATTACATCGTCAAGCGAAAGGGCAAGCAAATGCGACCAATGTTCGTGTTCCTCACGGCCAAAATGCTGGCTGATACGAATGATCAAACTTATCGCGCAGCAACATTGATTGAATTGCTTCATACGGCAACACTGGTTCACGATGATGTGGTGGATGATGCATCCAAACGAAGAGGTTTCTTCAGCATCAACGCACTATGGAAGAACAAAGTGGCAGTTTTGGTCGGAGATTATCTGCTTAGCCGCGGACTTCTTTTGGCAGTGAAGCATAAGGATTTTCATCTGCTTGAAATTACTTCAAACGCAGTTCGAGAAATGAGTGAAGGTGAACTCTTGCAAATGGAGAAAGCCCGAAAACTCGACATAACGGAAGAAATCTATTTCAATATCATCAGACAGAAAACGGCCTCGTTGATTGCTAGTTGTTGCGCTTCTGGTGCGGCAAGTGTTTCTGAAGATAAGGAATTGATAGAGCAGATGCGTTTGTTCGGAGAAACAGTTGGAATCGCCTTTCAGATTCGTGATGATCTTTTCGATTACGGAAGCGATTCCAACATTGGTAAACCAACAGGCATCGATATCAAGGAAAAGAAAATGACCTTGCCGCTGATCCATGCCTTGAATAACTCGGACAGGTCAGAAAAACGATTTATCATCAACACCATCAAAAATCACAACACAGATGAAGAGCGTGTGGCCAAAGTGATTGCTTTGGTGCGCGAAAAAGGCGGCATTGACTACACCAACAAACGCATGAAAGAGTATCAGCAGAAAGCACTTAAGATGCTGGAATCCTATCCTGACAATGAGGCAAGGAAATCATTGGTTGATCTGGTCAATTTTGTGATTGATAGAACCAAATAATTGAAGAGACGCGATGCATTGCGTCTCTTCAAACTTCTGGGTTACGAAAGCAACTGCTTCACCACGGTAGAAATCGTCTTTCCATCAGCTTTACCGGCCAATTCCTGAGAAGCCGCTCCCATCACTTTTCCCATGTCTTGTGGGCCAGCAGCACCTACTTTGGCGATAATTGCTTCTATGATAGGCTTCAACTCATCTTCTGAAAGTTGCTTTGGAAGATATCTTTCGATGATGGCGGCCTCGGCCAATTCTGGATCGGCAAGATCTTTTCTTCCCTGAGCCAAATAAAGTTCTGCGCTCTCTTTTCGCTGCTTCACCAACTTCTGAAGCATTTTGATTCCTGCTTCATCCGATGATTCGCCACCACCCTTTTCAGTAGCTGCTAAAAGCAACTGCGATTTGATGGCGCGCAATGCAGTTAGCGTTTCTTTATCCTTGGCCTTCATGGCCTCTTTCAGGTCGTTGTTTATTTGATCAGTTAAGCTCATTTTCTATCTTTTCTCAATTCTAATTACTCACTACTAAAATCTATTTGTCAAAGCTATCAACAATCTTGGCAAGAGTCGGTCTGTCCATCACATGTTTTCCTTCAAATGGCCAAATGGTCAGTTGCATTCCCATTTTTTGAAATTCCGAGGTTTTCTCATTCACATTGATGTGTTGGAGAAACTGATCTTCGTTGCCATAAACGAAATGAACCTGTAGATTTTTGAAGGTTTGTTCGTGTTCGGCAGTCGCCACATCGTGAGGAAATGAACCTGCCCAAAGAACTAATTGTGCTGGTCTAATTCCATTATTCACAAACCAACGGACTGCAGTGGCTGTTCCTTGTGAAAAACCCAAAACGATGAATTGGAATGATTCATCCGAAGGGTCAACGCCTGCATCTGCTAGAACTTCATTGAGGTAACTCGATTGATCTTTGATCTCTTCTTCGCGGTCTTCTTTGGTCATCCAACTCGCCCCAACTCTTCCAGCTAAACCCTCGACATAAAAACGGGAAAGCCCTTCTGGAGCAATGATGAAATTCTCCTCCGGATCAAGATCCTCGAAGTGTTTGATGAAGTATTCCGCTAGCTGTGCGTAGCCGTGAAAGACAATCCATACATTTTTTGTCGTTGATCGTACAGAATTCAGGCTGAAATAGCGGCCAGTTCTGGGAACTTCGACAAACGACTTTTTTGCTTGTGGCATGTTAATACTTGTTCATCGGGCATAAAACCCAATCGGTCTAAAACTACGTGATACTCGCAACAGAAAGGCAAATGAATCGGTAGATTGAACAATCATTGACCGACCGTAAAAACCTATCAAGTTGAAGTTTCAAAAGTATGCGTTTACAGTGCTGATGTCCCTGTTTTTTGGGGCTGAATTGTGGGCGCAATGCTTAACGCTTCCAAATGCAGTGACGCAGCAGCTTGGTTCATCCAACAGCATCATTGAAGGAAAAGTTGTGGACCAACAAACGTTTGCGGGCGCAGACGGAAACATCTACACGACCAATTCCATTGATGTGTACAGGGTTTTTAAAGGCGATGTCGGATTCAGTATTGATGTAATTACTGAAGGCGGTGTTTTTGGCGATCTGATGCAAGTGGTAACTCCGAGTGCTCAAATGAACATTGGAGATTATGGTGTTTTGGTGCTCGAAAATGACAATCAGCGTTCGTTGGTTTCACTCGCATCTGGTTTCTTTCCTGTTGATGAGAGAACGGGAAACGTCTACGGGATTAAAAATGTCGCTCACCGCGAAGCATTGTACGAAGTGATTGCTCGTTCGGTTGGAACGCAAGCCATTGAATTGAGACGATTGCCAGCAGATGTTCTGCACCCTCAGACGCAAAGCGAAAGCAGAAACCTGATGGAAGTTGCATCCATCTTTCCGCTTCAGGTAACGGCTGGAACGAGAACTACAATTATCATTTCCGGAGCCGGTTTTGGTGCTGATCAAGGAAGCGGTTATGTTGCTTTTCATAATGCCGATGATGGCGGACAAAGTTTTGTGGCCTTGCAAAGTGGGCCGCATTATTTGAGTTGGTCCGATACACAAATTGAGTTGTATGTTCCTTCTGCCACGTTGTATAATTCTGTTGTTGCGGGAACTGGTTTGTTGCGCGTTGTAAATGCTGATGGACAAGCCGCCATGAGCACGCAACCGTTGACAGTAGAGTACGCAAAAAGCGAGGTGATCTATTCTGATCAACTGAACAATACCATGCTGGTTGGCATGCAGAATGGCGGCTACGCATATCAAATGAATAACCACTTGGCGCAATTGACTCAAGGTACGGCCATTGTGCCCGATGCCTTCATGAAATGGGCATGCAACACAGGCGTTAACTTCTATCTAGAAGAGGAAGTGGTCAACATTACAGATTGGGCACATGATGGCATTAACCTCATCGGATTATCCTATCCCGGTCAATTGCCTTCTTACCTGTTGGGAAAAACCATTACCACATTTTCTGGTTGCGGGTCTCCAAATGGAATACAATGGAATTTGATTGAAGTCGACATTCTCATAAACAACGATATCGATTGGTGGATAGGAGAAGGACAACCGATGATTGATCGCTATGATCTGGCAACGGCTATTCTTCACGAAATTGGGCATGCGCATTTATTGCAACACAATAATGAACTCAGTTCTCCAATGTATTTTCAGTTGATGGAAGGCGCCATGAGAAGAGACCTGCATGATCCTTCGATTGACGGTGGCAATTATGTGAGCACAGAAAGTGCTGAGTCAGCATATACATGCGGAGAAGAAATTCATCAATATTTCGATTTCAGCACATGTAATTTGAGTGTGATCAATGGAATTGAAGAAGAAATGGATCATTCGCTCACCGCATTTCCGAATCCTTTCAACGATCAGATCACCGTTTCTGGAGATTGGAATTCGAAAGCACAATATTCGGTGCTTGATGCGTTGGGAAGAACAATTTTATCGGGCAGTTTGAATTCCAACTTGCAAGTGATCAACACGACTGAACTCTCAAATGGTGTTTACTTCTTGCAGATAAATGACGGTTCGCAATCGCTAGTTGAGCGATTGATCAAAAACTGATTTCCTTTGCTGCATGAAAGCAGCAATAGCAGGTTCCACAGGATTTATCGGCAGTATTCTTCTTACACTTCTAGAGAAGGATCAAGATTTCACCGAAGTACAGGTTCTATCAAGAAGGGCGTTAGAACTTCCTGACAAGTTCAATGTGCTGGTAGGTAACCTTTCTGAGCAAAAATTAGACACGATTGATAGTGCATTCTGCGCCTTGGGTACAACCATCGCGACAGCCGGAAGTCAAGAGGCTTTCTATAAAGTAGACCATGATCTGGTCATCGATTTTGCCAAAAATGCTAAGGCTGCTGGCGCGAAAACCTTTGTGCTTGTTTCCTCCGTAGGCGCCAATCCTAAGACTTCTAACTTTTACTTGAAAGTGAAAGGCGAAACAGAAAAAGACCTCGAAGCACTTGAGTTCGATTCGCTCATCATTCTCCGACCTTCCATGCTGATGGGCGAGCGAAAGGAATTCCGCCTTGGCGAGTTGATTGGGAAAGGAGTGATGACGCTTTTCAATCCGTTGATGTTCGGTTCACTCAGCAAATACAAAGGAATTCAAGGAAAAACGGTTGCCAAGGCGATGTTGCGCTTATCGAAAGAACACCTGAAAGGAGTTCACGTGTTGGAAGGAGATGCTCTTCACGCTTTTTCCCGAGCAATCGCTGCGCGTTCTTCAGGGGTTTTGTAGGAAACAAAGAAGTTGAACCAAACCGCGCGAGAGACACGGAATATGGGTGGAAAAAGCACCACAATGGCCGCTGCGTTCAAGCCTAAATACCAGAGAATATCAAAATGCCATAGCACGACCATGGCAACAAACACGGCCACGCTCAATGCAATGGTCAGCGCGTAGCTCACATACATTGCCCCGTAATAGAATCCTGGTTCTGGCCAGTATTTCTCTCCGCACACCGGACATTTTTCCGGCATTTTCTCCAAGTTGGAATAGTTGTACGGATTCTTGGTCAGAAACAGGTCTCCCTCGTGACAACGAGGACATTTCAATCTCAGAATACTGTACATTTTAGTGCCTTCCAACATCCGCAAATAATTTGACGACAAAGGAAAACAGATATTCCACAAACCGTGGCAACTTAGGTCACATTTCCGAAGACAAATCCGCACTTTTGCGAAATGATATCACTCAATCAGGTTTCAGTACAGTTCAACGGGAAATTCCTGTTCAATAACATCTCTTTTCTTGCCAATCCAAGAGATAGAATAGGTTTGGTAGGCAAGAATGGCGCAGGAAAGTCTACGCTTTTAAAGGTTATCTCAGGTCAGCAGGACCCAGAATCAGGTACCGTTTCCAAACCAAGCGGCTCCACCATCGGTTACCTTTCTCAGGACATCAAACCAAAAGTTGGAAAAACCATTTTTGATGAGACTTACAGTGCGCTTGCAGAGCTGAAAGATCTGGATGCAAAGGTGAAATACTACACCAAGCAACTGGAAGAGCGGACAGATTATGAAACAGATTCTTACATGGATCTGATTCAGGACATGCACGTGGCCAACGAGCGTTTCAGTTTGCTTGGGGGAGATACGGCCGATGCTGAAGTGGAAAAAGTACTGATGGGATTGGGCTTTTTGCGTAGCGACCTGACGCGCAAGATGGAGGAATTCAGTGGTGGATGGCAGATGCGCGTTGAGCTGGCCAAAATCCTTGTTCAACGGCCAGATGTGCTGTTGCTGGATGAGCCGACCAACCACCTCGATATCTTGTCGATCCAGTGGTTGGAGGAATTCTTAAAAGAGCACAATGGAGCGGTTATTCTCGTTTCGCATGATAGAGCATTCTTGGATAACATCACCAATCGCACGATTGAGATCACGCTTGGCAGGATCAATGATTACAAGGTTCCTTATTCTAAGTATGTAGAGCAACGGGCAGAAAGAATCGCGTTGCAGATGGCATCTTACGAGAATCAGCAGAAATTCATTGCTGATACAGAACGATTCATAGATCGATTCCGATCTAAGGCATCCAAAGCAACGCAGGTTCAAAGTAGGATAAAGGCACTTGAAAAAGTGGATAGAATTCAAGTGGAGCAGCAGGATAATTCGGTCATGCGACTTCGTTTCCCGCCTGCACCTCGCTCTGGTAAAGTGGTTGTGTTGGCCGAAAATGTTTCTAAAAGCTATGGCGGGTTAGAAGTGTTGAAGAATGTGAATCTGATGCTTGACCGTGGCGAGAAAGTGGCGCTTTTGGGAAAGAACGGTGAGGGAAAAACCACGTTCTCGAAAATCGTAGTAGGAGATTTGGATTACACTGGAAATCTTGAATTGGGACACAACGTTTCAATGGGCTATTATGCTCAAGATCAGGCCGAATCGCTCGATTCTAATAAGACCGTTTTTCAGACTTTGGATGATGTGGCGCGTGGAGATATCCGTACCAAGCTGCGCGATATTCTGGGTTCGTTCCTATTCGGTGGCGAAGACATTGATAAGAAAGTGAGCGTACTTTCTGGAGGGGAAAGAGGTCGATTGGCGTTGGCCAAATTGCTTCTTGAACCGGTGAACCTGCTGGTTTTGGATGAGCCGACCAATCACTTGGACATGCATTCTAAAGATGTGCTGAAACAAGCGCTTCAGAAGTATGATGGTGCCATGATCATTGTGTCTCACGACAGGGATTTCCTCAGTGGACTGACTTCCAAGGTCTATGAATTCCGAGATAAAAATGTGAAGGAACACATTGGCGATGTGTACGAATTCCTACAAAAGGTGAATGCCACGAGCATTGCTGAATTCAGCTCGAAACCGAAGGTTGAAGAAGTGAAAGTGGATGCAGGCAAAGAAACCAAAGAGGAACAAAGGCTGCGTAAGGAGCGCGAAAAGGAAGTTCGCAACGCCAAGAACAGAGCAGACAGATTGGAGCAGGAAATTGCCGTGATAGAAAAGGAAATTGCTGATCTGGACGAACTGATGCTAGATGCTGAAGGTTATAAAGAAGCCTTGGCCGAGCGCGATGTATTTAAAGAATATCAGCAGAAACAGAGCCAATTGGATTCCAAAATGGCCGAGTGGGAAGAGGCAGTTAGCAAGTATGAAGCGCTGAGTAATTAATAATGGCGAGTTGATAAATAGCTGCTTTTTGTCAAGCTGCTCAAAACGATGAGTTCTAGTTTTGCGACATAAACTTAAACCATTGGTTATGAAAAGAAACGTTCAGATTCAGGCATTGATAGCGGTTTTGGCCGCAGGGTTGATGTTCTCTTCGTGTGGAAACATCGATATTATTAAGAGGAAATACCGTCCAGGTTTCCATGTGGACATTTCGAAGAAGCGACAGAAAGTTCAGGTTGCCGAAGAAACGGCTGTGGCTTATGCTCGCAAAAGCGAGGAAATGAAAACAGTTGAAGTTGTTGAGCCAAAGGCCGCAGATTCAAATGAAGAGTTGGTCCTAACTGCCGATGCAGCCGAAGCACGTCCACAGACCTACCAAGCAGAGCAAAGAGAAACCATGAAGGAAGTGGTTCATTCAAAAGAGTTCAAAGAAATGACCTTTGATGAACGGATGAAAACCATAAGAAGAGAGGTTTTGAAGCCAAATCCAGCTCCTGTAGCGGGAACAGATTGGATGAAATGGGTTTCTTTCGGAACTGGAATCGGTTCACTTGCGTTTGGCGCATTGGCGTTGATTTTCGCAATTCTTACGGTAGTTTTCTTTTCATCATTTGTTTGGGGCGCTGCCGTGCTGGCAATCTTGCTTGGCGGAACTGCTGTTACATTTTCAATCCTTCATAAGAAGAACAATGGAACTGGATCTCAATCTAAATTAGGTTTCATCTTCGGAATAATCGGAGCCGGTCTTGGGCTCTTGGCCATCATATTGGGAGCTATTTTCTTTGCCGTATTCGTGCTGTAAGGAATACTAGAATAAATCGAAAAGGGCGAATCTCAACTGAGATTCGCCCTTTTTCATTCTGGAAAATTCAGATTGGAATGTTTCAGATCATCCAAGTTGTCGAGGTCTGATAATTCAGAAAGTAAGCTGTAGCTCAGATTCTTTTCTTCGATGTCGTTGATCGTTTCCTGAAGCACCGAATCCGTGCTCCACGTTTTTCCTTCGAATAGAAACGGGCGCAGTTCCTTCATTCCAATAAGGTAATAACCGCCATCCTGAGCTGGGCCAATACAAACATCTTTGTCGTTCAGTGCCGCAAAAGCACCTTTAATAATGTCGGAGGTAAGCGCTGGGCAATCGCTTCCAATGATTGCAGCCTTGGTTGCTCCCAGAGCAAAAACCTGCTCGAAGGCATTTTTCATCCTCTCTCCCAACGAATCTCCTTCTTGCACAAACTTGTTGAACTTATCGTCATCCCACGCATCTGCTGCAATCTCATCCGAATAGAACACATTTCGAACACAATCAGTTTCCAATGCCGCTTTTCGCGTGATTTCCAACAGCTTGAGATACACGTCCAGTGCCCGTTCATTGCCAATGCTCGCAGCCAATCGCGTCTTCACTTTTCCAAGCACAGGATTCTTCACGAAAATGATCAGGTGATACATATGTTGCGTTCGATACGGATTCTGGCCAAATGACTGAAAAAATATGGAGCAGCGTGAATAAATGCATGCATTGTTTCTAATTTTAGATTTCAAGCGATCCGCTTGCGAAACTTTCAAATTCGTGTGAAAAATGTATGAAATAGGTGTCGGGAAGGCAGATATCACTGCCTTCAAACTTGGCGTTGGAATGATGGGCTATGGAATGTATTTCAACATCGTTAAAGGTGTTGAGACAGACCTTTATGCAAGAGCAGTCGTTTTCAGGGACCCCACCACAGGGAAAAAAGTCGCCTTGGTGAATGCCGAGATCTGTTTTATTACCATCGCCATCAGGCTTGGTGTAATGAAGAAATTACAACGCAAGCACGAGAATCTGGGTTTTACCGAAGATTCGGTCATGATCACAGCGCAGCACACGCATAGCGCACCAGGCGGTTATTCGCATTTTGGCCTGTACAATATGTCTATTCCCGGTTTTGTTCCGGAAGTGTACCAGAAGGTGGTTGATGGCATTGTGGAAGCCATTGTAGAAGCGGCCGAAAGCCTTCAACCTGCAACTATTAAGATATCCAAAGCAGAGATCGGTGCCGATAAAGAAGTGGCATTCAATCGTTCGTTGGATGCTTACAATGCCAATCCTGAGGTTAAAACCAAGCTTAAAAAGGAAGAGACTGATCAAGCGGTTGATCGTAATATGCTGCTAATGCGTTTCGATGACCTTGAAGGAAACCCGATCGGATCTTGGAATTGGTTTGGTGTTCACACTACAAGCTTGAGCAACGACAATCATCGTATTTGTTCCGATAATAAAGGCTATGCAGCCACATTTCACGAGAATAAGGTCAGAAAGAACAGGAAGGATAAATTCATTTCGGTGTTTGCTCAACGCAAAACAGGTGATGTGACACCCAATTATAAATGGGACCGCAAGAAGAAATGGACGCGTGGTAAGTTTGAAGACGACTTTGAAAGCGCCAAATACAACGGAAACATCCAATTTGAGCACGCGCACAGTCTATTTAAACAAGCTAAAACAAGCAACGACATTCCAACGCAGATCGATCATGCGCTGACTTTCGTTGATTTCAGAAAAGTGATTGTTGACAAGGAATTTGCCTGTGGACAAAAAGATGCCCGAACCGGACCAGCCTGCCACGGTGTGGCCTTTTTTGAAGGTACGGTAGAAGGCCCAGGAATGGCTCCGGCTGTTGGCGCCTTGGCTCGCACGCTGATACGCGCACAGAAAGCTTACGAACTGGCCGCAGCTCCATTCAAACCAAAGGAGAAGGCGGAGAGGATCTATCTGAAATACCAAACGCAGGGTCCTAAGGATATACTGATTGAAGCTGATGATAGACGCATTCTTGGAACCAGAGATATCAAAAACCTGGTGGTTCCAGGTTGGGCCGATCCTGCTGTTGGGCAGTTCAAGCGTTTCCACGCAAACGGAAGTTTAGGCGATAAACCTTGGATCCAACAGATTCTTCCAATTCAGATCATCATCATAGGCAATATTGCAATGGCAGGAATTCCTGCTGAGATCACCACTATTGCAGGACAGCGTTTGGAAGATACATTGCTTGAGGTGCTGGCAGATCGTGGAGTTACTGAAGTGGTTTGCTCTACATACACCAATGCTTATTGCGGTTACATTACAACCTACGAAGAGTATCAGTTGCAATTATATGAAGGAGGACATACCGTTTTCGGTCAACATTTTTTGGGTGCAGTTCAAACTAAGTTCAAACAATTGGCGCTTGAATTATTGAAACCGGAAAATGACCGTAATGTGGTAGAAGACGGTCGTCCAGCCACTTTTACGGACGAAGAGCTGCAACTCCGCTCGTTCGATATCAAAACTCAAAAGCGCTTGATTCAATTGTAAGTGAGTGTAACGTCCGTCACAATTGAGGTGCCGATACAGTCTTACTTTTCGATGCTGAATGGCGATAAGCTTGCTTGCGAATATTGAGATAGACTAGGAGAATTGGATTTAGCCTACGTGTTTTTGATTGGTCTTGCTTTGGTTTCGATTCATTGTTGGAATTTGTACTTTCAACCCCATGTCTTTAGAACAGATAGATGGAGAATTGCAAGAAGCTGCGGCAGTGCTTGATTCGTTTATGAACGATGCAGCGAATCTGCAAGCAATAAGAAAAGCGGCTTCGATTCTTGTTCGATGCATTCAAACAGGAGGGAAGATCATTACTTGCGGAAATGGCGGTTCGATGAGCGATGCCATGCATTTTGCGGAAGAATTAAGCGGAAGATTCAGAGGTGATAGGCCCTCCATTGCGGCCATGGCCATTTCCGATCCAGGATACCTTTCGTGTGTTGCAAACGATTACGGATACGAGAAGGTGTTCTCAAGATTTATAGAAGGTTTCGGAAATACAGGAGATGCTTTGGTAGCCATCAGCACCTCAGGCAATTCGGCCAACGTGATACAAGGAGCAAAAGCAGCAGCCGAAAAAGGCATGGCGGTCATTGTCTTAACTGGCAATGATGGCGGAGAACTGGCAAAGTTGTGTGATGTGGAGATTCGCGCACCGCATTCAGGATATTCAGACAGAATTCAGGAAATTCATATCAAGGTCATTCACATTCTTGTAATGCTGATTGAAAAGGAAGTGTAACTCAAATGCTGGTCAAAACCTACGGTAGCGCGGTTTATGGGGTAGATGCAAACATCATCACCGTAGAAACCAATGTGGCTGCAGGTGGTGTGAACTTCTACATGGTCGGGTTGCCTGACAATGCGGTGAAGGAAAGCCAGCAACGGATCTATGCTGCGCTCAAAAACATCGGATACAATGTTCCAGGGAAAACCATCACCATAAACATGGCACCGGCCGATCTGCGCAAGGAAGGTTCAGCATATGATCTCACCATCGCTACAGGCATTTTGGCCGCTTCTGGACAGATCAAATCTGCAGGAATTTCAGATTACATCATTATGGGCGAGCTTTCGCTTGATGGTGGTTTGCAACCGATGCGCGGAGTGTTGCCAATTGCCATCAAAGCCCGCGAAATGGGTTTCAAAGGATTCATCCTACCCAAGAAAAATGCGCGTGAAGCTGCCATTGTTGATGACTTGGATGTGTACGGAATTGAGAATATTCAGGAGTTGATCCATTTTTTTGATGGAAAATTGCCGTTGGAAAAAACGGTGGTTAACACGCGTGAAGAATTTTACAGACAACAGAACGATTCCGACCTCGATTTTTCGGATGTGAAAGGTCAGGAGAATATTAAACGGGCCATGGAAATTGCTGCGGCTGGTGGGCATAATCTCTTGTTGATCGGCCCGCCAGGAGCAGGAAAGACGATGCTTGCCAAGCGATTGCCTTCCATTCTTCCACCACTTTCTCTGAAAGAAGCGTTGGAAACAACCAAGATCCATTCTGTGGCAGGAAACCTAGGTTCGGAAACATCGCTGATGACCAAACGTCCGTTTCGTGCCCCGCACCACAGGATTTCGAACGTAGCCTTGGTCGGAGGTGGACAAGTACCACAACCGGGCGAAATTTCATTGGCCCACAATGGCGTGCTGTTTTTAGATGAGTTGCCCGAATTTCAGCGTACAGTTTTAGAAGTAATGCGTCAACCGCTGGAAGACCGCGTAGTGACCATTTCGAGGGCGCGCATGTCGGTAGAATATCCTTCCAGCTTCATGTTGGTTTCTAGTATGAATCCATGTCCTTGTGGATTTTACAACCATCCAGAGAAGGACTGCGTTTGTGCTCCAGGCGTTGTGCAGAAATATCTGAACAAGATTTCTGGGCCGCTTTTAGACCGGATTGATATTCATGTGGAGGTAACGCCTGTTCCGATCAACGAATTGGCAGATTTTACACCCGCAGAGAAAAGTGAAAACGTGAGAAAACGCGTCATCGCGGCACGCGAAAAACAAATTGCAAGATTCAAGGAAAATCCCTTGGTTCATAGCAACGCCATGATGGGAACCAAATTGCTGAAGGAGGTTTGCAAGATTGATGAGGCGGGAAAGAACATGCTCAAAAAAGCGACAGACCGATTGGGGCTTTCGGCTCGTGCGTTCGATCGCATACTGAAGGTTTCCCGGACCATTGCAGACTTAGAAGGCTCGGAAAATATTGAGCCGGGTCATTTGGCAGAAGCTATTCAATATCGAAGTTTAGACAGACAGAATTGGGCAGGATAATGGGAGAGACTGAGATATATAAACTCGTTTACGAGATTGTGACGGAAGCCATGATTCTGGCCAATCGCAATGGAATTATTATTGATGCCAATCCATCTGCTGTTGCAATGTTTAAATATCCGATGGAGAAATTGATCGGAATGAACGTGGATCAACTGTTGCCCGATGCCTTGAGAAATGCCCACGCGAAACACAGAGAAGGATTTGTAGAAAAACCTCAGAAGCGTTCGATGGGTAGCGGAATGGAACTGTGCGCGCAAGATTCGGAAGGCAATCAGATACCGGTTGAAGTTTCCTTGAACCATGCCAATTTTGATGGGGAGTTTCGGGTAGTGGCACTGATTACGGATATAACTACGCGGAAAGAGGCAGCTGATAGAATGCTGCAATTGAATAAGGAACTTGAGGAAGGAGTGAAACAGCGAACCAAGGACCTGGATGCGGCCGTAAAGGCACTTGAAGAAAGTCAGCATCTATACACACTTATCGCACAGAATTTCCCTGATGGGACCATCAACGTTCTTGACCGAAAGCTCAATTACATTTTTGCGGAAGGAAAGGAGTTTGTACGTAGCGGCATTGATCGGAGAAAAGTCATTGGTCTCAACTACATTTCGTTGCTGCCGGTTGACTTTCGGCAAATGGTGGAAACCGAATTGAATCGTGTTTTCGAAGGGCTTCCAAGATCATTCGAAATTGTAGCTCGTGGCAATACCTTTATCATGAGCGCGGTTCCGTTGTATGACGAGATAGAAGGAGTGAACCGGATTCTGTTGGTGGAGAAGAACATTACTGAACAGAAACAAGCGGAGCGGGACATGGTGGCTGCCCTCAAGAAAGAGCGCGAACTGAACGAGATGAAATCGCGCTTCGTTTCCATGGCATCGCACGAGTTTCGGACCCCGTTGGCCACTGTGCTCAGTTCGGTGAATCTTGTAAGTCGCCACGCAGAAGCAAATAATCAAGAAGGTATTACCAAGCATGTGGGACGCATTCGTAATTCTGTTCGGAATCTGACATCAATTCTCAACGATTTCTTATCGTTGGAAAAACTGGAACAAGGGAAGGTTCAGTTCAAACCAGAGGATTTTGACATGTGTAGTCTGGCCGTTTCTGTCACTGAAGAGATCAGTGGTATGACCAAAGAAGGGCAAAGCATCCGATTGGATTGTTGTAAGCAAAACACGTGCTCTGGGCGGATTGTGACCAACCTTGACCCACAACTTATTCGCAACATCCTTTTTAACCTGTTGTCGAATGCAGTTAAGTATAGCAAGGAGAACATGGAGATCGTATTCTCGGTTGACATAGGCGATAACCTCGTTCTGAAAGTACAAGATCACGGAATGGGAATTCCAACAGATGAGCAACAGCATCTTTTTGAACGATTTTTCCGAGCTAAGAATGCCACCAATATTCAAGGAACCGGATTGGGGTTGAACATCGTTCAGAAACATGTTGACCTAATGGGTGGCACCATCGATTTTACCAGCAAATTAAATGAAGGAACTACCTTTATCATTACGTTACCAACCCAGCAACCAGAACCTGAATAATGGCGAAGAAGAAGATACTTGTGATAGATGATAATATGGATATGCGCGAAAATATCGCGGAGATCTTAGATCTGGCAAATTATGAGACCATCACGGCCGAGGACGGAAAAAAAGGTGTGGCAGCAGCTAAAGCAGAATCACCCGACCTCATTATCTGCGATGTGATGATGCCCGAACTTGATGGTTATGGCGTACTCCATATATTGGGAAAAGACCCAAATACATTGGGAATACCGTTTATTTTCCTGACGGCAAAATCGGAAACCTTAGACATGCGAAAAGGCATGAGTTTGGGAGCAGACGATTATATAACCAAACCGTTTGAAGAGACCGATCTGTTGGATGCGGTGGAAATGCGTTTGAAGAAGAGTGAAGCCATGAAAGGTGGTGCAAATCGCACCATATCCGGGGTTCAGGGTTTTATGGCCACAGCCAGCGGAAAGGTGTTTGATCAGGTTACCAAAAACCACCGCACCAAGCATTATTCGCTAAAAGAATACATTTTCCGAGAAGGAGATTCGCCCATTTATCTGTTCTTCCTCAGCAAGGGAAAGGTCAAAACCTTTAAAATGAACATGGATGGCAAAGAATACATCACAGGACTGTACAACGCTGGAGATTTCTTTGGTTACACTTCTTTGTTGGAGCACTCGAATTACAGCGACTCGGCACAAGTGATTGATGATGCCGAAGTGCTGCTTATTCCAAAGGAAGATTTCTATTACCTGATGGGTTCCAATTCGGAGGTGATCGGCAGTTTCATCAAACTTTTGGCAGATAATATCCATCAGAAGGAAGAGCAATTGATTGAATTGGCTTACAGTTCAGTGCGCAAGCGCGTGGCCAATGCATTGGTGCAGGTTTACGAGAAATACAATACGGAGCACCGCGAAGATTTCACCATCAGTTTGGGGCGCGAAGACCTAGCGAGCATCGTTGGAACAGCCACGGAAACCGTGATCCGTGCACTTTCTGAGTTCAAAGAAGACGGCTACATTGCTTCCAAAGGCCGCGACATCAAGGTGCTGAACATTCACGCATTGAAGAATTATAGGTTCTGACCTAAGCTGACAAATTTCAGTTTTACGTTTGACAGCCATCAAGCTGCCGATAGAATGATGCCTACACTTTTGTCAGTGTAATTACCATCCATGTCTTCTATCATCAAAACTGCTACTTGCTATCATTGCAATGACGAATGTGTTGACGAAACCATTCTTCTTGATGACCATACCTTCTGTTGTAATGGTTGTAGCACTGTTTATCAGTTGCTTCAAGATGTTGGGTTGGATGATGCCTACGCCAATGGGCCACTCGGCATAAGGCCAGATGCGGCAAAAGGGCAGGAATTGGCCTATTTGGACAATGAAGAAGTGCGCGAAAGTCTCTTGGATTTCTCGGATGGCAACATGGCGCGCATCACGTTTGAGTTGCCGGCCATTCATTGCAGCGCTTGTGTTTACTTGCTAGAGCGCTTGGAAAAGTTGAACGCAGGTGTGAAAAACTGTGAGGTCAATTTTCCTAAGAAACGCGCCAATATTCTATTTGATCAAAAGGAGATTTCGCTCAAGGAGCTGGTCGTATTGCTTCATTCCATCGGTTATGCGCCAAATCTCAACTTGGCCAAATCGTCTAAGGCAGAAGAGAAACCTTCTACAGATAGAGACTTACTGTACAAGATAGGCGTGGCCGGATTCTGTTTTGGGAATATCATGCTGCTCAGTTTTCCTGAATATCTGATCGGAGATCACGTGTTGGAATCGAAGTGGTCGAACTTGTTCAACTTCTTGAATTTGGCTTTAGCGTTTCCTGTTCTGCTTTATGCGGGGCGCGATTACCTGCTTTCGGCCTATAAGGGACTGAAAGTGGGCCATGTGAACATGGATGTTCCTGTTTCCATTGGTATTCTCACCATTTTCGGGCGCAGTGCTTTTGACATTCTTTCGGGCGCTGGACCTGGTTTTCTCGATTCCCTGGCGGGTTTCGTTTTCTTTCTACTCATTGGTAAGTGGTATCAGGCCAAAACCTATTCGGGGCTTTCGTTCGAGCGCGATTACAAGTCGTTTTTCCCCATTGCGGTCAATAGAATTGGTGCGGATGGTGAAGTGAATGCCATCATGATCAAGCATCTTTTGAAAGGTGATGAGATTCAGATCCATAATGATGAGTTGATTCCTTGCGATTGCGAATTGCTTTCTGCCGATGCTTCCATTGATTACAGTTTTGTGACCGGAGAAGCCGCGCCATCATCTAAATCTATTGGCAACCGCATTTATGCAGGCGGGAAAAACCGTGGCTCGGTGATCCGATTGCGTGTGGTAAAACCCGTTTCATCCAGTTATCTCACTTCGCTATGGAACAGTTCTGACCAAAGCGAAAAGGCAGAGAAACCGCCATTGCTGAAAATATCTGACACCATCGCTTCGTGGTTCAGTGCGGCCATTCTTTCCATTGCTGCCATCACAGCCATTTATTGGTTCATCGTTGATCCGAGCAATTGGCTGAACACAACAACATCGGTCTTGATCATTGCGTGCCCGTGTGCGTTGGCGTTGAGCATCCCGTTCACCTATGGTTCTATGCTGCGGCATTTTGGTCGCCACGGGTTTTTTGTGCGTTCGGTTGAGGCAGTTGCTAAGCTAGGACAGGTCAATCATGTGGTTTTTGACAAGACAGGAACCATTACCATCAGGCAAAAAGGCAGCGTAAATTTTGCTGGAAATGATCTGAGTGAAGATCATTTGGAAGCGTTGGTTAACGTAGCCCGACAATCGCTGCATCCGCTAAGCAAAACCTTTGCAGCTGCGTATCCAAAAATGAAAGTAGTTCCTGTCATCGGTTTTACGGAGCATGCGGGTGTTGGCATTTTTGGAATGGTGAATGGTGTGCTGGTAGAGTTGAAAAACCCGAACCGATTGGATGAAAATGAACTCAAACTGTTCGATTCGTGGCAGACAGAACATCATGGAATGGGAAGAACAGCTGTGCTGATAAACGGACATCTTTGGGCGCGTATTGATTTTACCACCAGCTATCGGCACGGACTGAAACAGATCGTGCATCACATTCAGGAAGAGAACGAGCTTTCCTTGCTTTCGGGCGATAATAACGCAGAAGCAACGGCTCTGAGCAACACGCTTATTGCTGGGTTTGACAGCAAGAACATGTTCTTTGAAATGGACCCACACGATAAACGGGAGTGGGTGGAACAAAAGCAGATAGACGGAACACAGAAAGTGCTGATGGTGGGAGACGGACTGAACGATGCGGGTGCTTTGAAAGAAGCGCATTTCGGTATTTCCATTGCAGAGGACAATAGTCAGTTTACGCCTGCTTCGGATGGTATTCTAACTGCCGAATCGTTTGAGAAATTGCCACAGTTCATTGCCTTGGCGCGCCAATCGCGGAACGTGGTTTTGGGCGCATTTGCCTTATCGCTGCTTTATAATGTGGTTGGTGTTTCGGTGGCGGTTCAAGGAAATCTGTCGCCTGTGATGGCTGCCATTCTGATGCCGCTGAGCTCGGTGACCATTGTGCTTTTTACTACCATAAGTACAGCGGTGTTGGCCAAAGCCAAATTGCGAAAAGCGTAGTTCCTGTAACGCACTGCGGTTGGCAGTTTGCGCGCGTTAGGGATGGAAGCGGCATCCTTTTTTCTGAACTGTGTCTTGGACTGCGCTGAGGCATTGGTCAGAAAAAAGATATAGCGCACAGCCCGACCCCGATCTTTCATCGGGGAAACGCCCAGAAACGATTGTTTGTCTTGTAGAAATGTCTCAAAATCTTCACTGCGCACAATAGCGCGATGGTTGCGCGAGTTATAGTGGTCATTCAGTTTAACGACCACGCTTAATTCGCTGCCATGAAAAAGTTCCTCTCCTTCTTTTTGTTCGTATCGAGCACTGCTTTTGGTCAGAATACGGTGGCACTTTCGGTGCATTTCGATAAGGACAGCGATGTGCCGCACATGCCCGAAATGGCCATGCTGAATGATATTTCGGAGAGTGAGAATGCGAAGAATCTGCGCATTTCGGTGGTTGGGCATACCGATTCGAGAGGTTCTGTTGAGCACAATCGCGACCTATCGAAGCGCAGGACATGGTCGGTGATCAACCATCTTCTGCTGTCGGGTTTTAGGCCATACAATATCGTTTTTGAGTATCAGGGCGAGGAGTGCACGGATGGCGAGCAAGACGAACAGACCTTGGCTGAGAATAGGCGCGTGGATATTCTGATCTCGAATGTTGGCCCGCTGGAAGAGGTTGGTTTTGCGGGAATCTATGGCGAAGAAAGCTTTGATAGGCCGTTGCCAGGTGTGGTATCGGATGCGGAGGTTTTTGTGATCAATGCGGAAGAGAGCAATTGCATTGAAACGGCCAGCGGCACCCTGATCGATATTCCGCCCATGGCGTTTGTGGATGCCTATGGCCGACCGATAAGTGGTGAGGTGGAAGTTGCTTACAAGGAGTACAACGATCCATTCTCCATTTTTTTGAGCGGCATTACCATGAAGTACCAAGCGGGCGGCATGGTGGAGAATTTCGAATCGGCAGGAATGTTCAGCCTGAGCGCTAGTCAAAGGAAAAGACCGGTGGAGTTACGTGCCGATAAGCCTGTGAGCATGGATTTTGTGTCTGCAAGTTCGGAGGATGATTTCGACTTTTTCTTTCTCGACCCCAACACAAGCGCATGGAATAATATTGGGCAGGCATCCATCAGGCAAGACAATGCTGCGCTGAAGGAGGAAGTGCAGAACATATCGGAAGCAGTGGTCAGTTACCTGGCGCAAACAGATTATATGGCGCCTTCCAAGGCGAGTAGAACCACGCTGGAAGAGCATTTTCTGAATGTGGAATACATGCACGCCCGACCCATTGCCAGTTACTATCGATTTCTGAGGAAAGGAAATGAAAAGGAAAGCCATCAATTTAAGCGGCTTTGGAACAAGGAGGCCAATTTTGAAACCCGACTGCTGCCAAAGCGAAGAAAGAATGACGCGGACGCCATTTACTTTAAGGTGCAACGGAAATTGGGTAGCGGCTACAATAAGGAATGGACACAATTCAACTACCATACTTGGGAATATGATGGCGCGCTTGGCCGAAAGCAGTTGAAGGAAATGCTGGGGAGAAAGCGGTTTCATAATCTGCGGGTGAGATATGATGCGGCCAACCAAACCGTGAGTCTGGAACTGAAGAACCTCGATTCCATCGCCCACATTCCTGTGAAGAAGGTGACGATTGAGAATGCTTCTGCCGATCTTAAGAAACGGATGTGGGCAGAGTTTGCCCCGGCCTACCAAAAGGCGCGTTTGCGCAATCTCAACCGTTCATTTGAACTGCGCTACCGCATTTACAAACGATCGTTGGATAAACAGGAAAAGGCCATTCAGAGCAATGCCGATAGGTATGACAAGGACGCGCAACGCAATTACCAAAAGAGCCTTCGCGCAGCGTGGAAGGAGAGCAGGCCGCTGATGACCGAAGCTGAGCGGATGATGGATATGGGAACATGGATGGCCTACACCACAGACCGATCCAACATGTTGCAGGAGTATTACATCAAACAGAAGAAAGGCGAATCGGTGGTGCGGAGTCTGGTGGTGGGGCGAATGGGTATTTACAATTGCGACCGCATCATAGAACTCAAGAATCCGCAAGTGGTCAGCCCAAGGTTTGTATTGGCAGATGGCAAAGCGGTAGACTGGAAATCGGCCTATGTGTTTGACGAAAAATTGAATGGTGTGATCATGTACGATAGGGCTGCTGGCAACACCATTACCTTAAGTCCCAAAAAGCTGAAAACCATTATTGTTACCGATGAGGATGGCAGAACCTATAACCTGAATGAGAGCGAAGCCATTGCCATGAATAAGAGCAAAGTGGCACAACGCATCATGCATGTTTCTGAGTTTGACCATACGCCCAATTCGTTGGATGAAATGCGCGAGATGTTGGGCTCGGCAGGAGAATGAACCGTGCATTCGGGTCATATACAGGAAACGCAGCTCAAGTTTCAATAGCTGCTTTGGACAGGTTTCAAAGAACGAACCTTTCCGCAAAATTCACGGAAACAGGTTAATGAACATGGGTGCAATGTTCTAATTGAATACCCGATCGTACTCGGCCAACCACCGTTAGATGGGGCGGAGTTCACTGAGTGGATCCCGTCTCAGATAACGAGTCTGTTCAATAAACTGTGTCAACGGTCAGTAATACTTAATTTAAAAACTGAAAAAGACACAGACAATGAAAGAAGAAGAGAAAGACAGATTCGATTACGCCAACTTTGAGAGGGAAGCGATAGAGAAATTGAAGA
>JAIPBM010000036.1 GCA_021739695.1 Flavobacteriales bacterium
CTCTGTTTGAGGGCTTTCGGGTACGAATGGCTGTTCAAAGAGCTCTGTTTATGGGCTTTCGGGTACGAAAGGCAGTTCCAAGAGCTCTGTTTGAGGGCTTTCGGGTTCGGAACGCTACTTATGCATCCTGATGATGCTCTCGCTCACATCCTCGTAAAGCTTCTTCAGCTCGGGAGAAAGCTTGTCGAGCATGTCGAGGTGTTCTTGCATCACCGTAGTGTCGTTGCGCTTGGCGGGACCGGTCTGCAAGGCCTTCGGATGGTCCGTAAGAATATTGGCAGCCGTCTTTTTGATGAGCGGTTTGAGGATGTCGAGGCTCATACCGTTCTTCTCCAGTATCTCTTCCGATAAAGCATAGAAATGATTGGTGAAATTGCAGGCAAACACAGCCGCAATGTGCGTGATCTTGCGCTGCTCCGAACTCAAAACCTGTACATTATCACTGATGGAGCTCGCCAGTTCGAGCAGCATGCCTTCATTCCAATTGGAATTGCCCTCAATGCAGAATGGCACCTCCTTCATGTTCACCTCAAAGTTTCGATGCATGGTCTGCAAGGGGTAGAAAACCCCCAATCTATCCGAAGCATCGCCCAAAGCAGACATCGGCACACTGCCCGAAGTATGCACCACCACTTTTCCTGGGCAGAAGATCCTGCTGGCCACTTCGCTGATAGCATCATCCTTTACTGCAATGATGACGATGTCCGTTTCGTCCGGAATGGCCTTGAAATCAGTCGTGAATTTGCATCCAAGCTCAAAGCCCAACCGTTCCCCGCGTTTCTCATCGCGGTTAATGAGCAACAGCAGCCTGTTTCCAGACCGCTTCAGCGCCTTTCCCAAGTGGAAAGCCACATGACCAGCACCAATAAGGACTACATTCTTTGGTTCGAGAGGCATGGTGCTAAACTAAATAATCCTCGGCCTGTATCAATAAATTCTCCGCCTTACTTCGGCAGGCTCAGCACAGGCTGTTCCTCGGCACCTCCTTTATAAAGGAGGACGGAGATCGTACATCTTTCAAAGGTCGGGAAACCAAACGCGGGCATTCTAGTCTTCTACCAACGCTTATCACCGCACTGCACCCCATCCCCCTTTCAAAGGGGGTGGCATCATGAAGCTTTAGCGGAATGATGACCGGGGATTTTGGTTGAAAAGAAATCCTCCACCTTACTTCGGCAGGCTCAGCACTGGCTGTGCCTCGGCACCTCCTTTATAACGTAGGACGGAGATCGTGAAGGTTTCATGCCTCAGCAGGTAAGAACAATAGTATCGTATTCCAATAAGTTTCAAAAATGCTCTGCACCCCATCCCCCTTTCAAAGGGGGTGCCCGAAGGGCGGGGGATTATCCATGTGATTACAAACGATCTTTCTCTTCAAAAGCCTCCACCCACCTATCAATCTCCCAAACAACATTATCAAGATCAAACCTCGCCTGACTTTCGGTGAAACGGAGAAACGAGAGCCCCAATTCTTCCAAGATACGCTGCCTTTCCACGTCCTTTACCATGATCTCCTCAAAATGATGGCTTCCACCGTCAATCTCAATCACCAGATTCACGGGCTTGCAATAAAAATCAACGATGTAATTGCCCAGCGGCTTCTGACGGTTGAACGTATGTCCTCGAAGCTGCTTTTGTTTCAAGCGATTCCACAACAGGACCTCGCCTTTGGTAGAATGCATGCGCAACTGGCGCGAGAACTCTTTGAGGTTCCTATTGTAGGGGATGAATTTCACAGTTTGAAGATAATAATCCCCCGTCTCTATCAATAAATCCTCCGCCTGTATCAATAAATCCTCCGCCTCGTTCCTCGGCACCTCCTTTACAAAGGAGGACGGAGATTGTACATCTTTAAAAGGTCGGGAAACCAAACGCGGGCATTCTAGTCTTCTACCAACCCTTATCACCGCACTGCACCCCATCCCCCTTCTAAAGGGGGTGGCATCATGAAGCTTTAGCGGAATGATGACGGGGGATTTTGGTTGAAAAGAAATCCTCCGCCTGTATCAATAAATCCTCCGCCTCGTTCCTCGGCACCTCCTTTACAAAGGAGGACGGAGATCGTGCGAATTTGCCAGACTTCCTAAACCGTAGATCTTAAGATTTTCCAATAAACTTGACTAAAGCACTGACGCCCATCCCCCTTTCAAACGGGGTGCCCGAAAAGCGGGGGATTACTTCACCAAAACATTTAACTTGCCTCCACAACCTTAACACTAAAAACCATGAAACACCTCAAAACAACCCTTCTGACCTTTGCCCTGCTTTTTTCTGTGAACACCTTGATGGCGCAGGAGAAATATGATTATGCCGTGGTGAACTATGATGCTTCTTCACAATCAATTTTTGTTTCAATCAATGGTGAATCATTCGAGCAGATTAAGGTCTCAAAGGATGAAACAAAAGAAAAGTTCCTAGACCTAAGCCCCGTTTTAAGACAGCTTAATAAGATGAATGATGAAGGCTGGGAGGTGTACAGTACACAGGTTCCAGCGAATACCGCATGGCACATGTATCAACTAAAAAGAAAAGAACAATAATCAGCTCTTCAACCTCCTCCGTATCGCCATTACCGTTCCGATGATCATCACCAAGCAACCAGCCCAAAGGATGTTGATCCACGGGAAGATCATGGCTTTCATTACGATGAATTCCCTGTAAGCATCGGGCTTTTCGTAGAGCGCGATTTCGGCTTTACCTTCTTCTGGCAGCACCTTATTCAGCACCAATCGAAATCCTAGGTCCTCCATCTCAGCTGGAATCGGAATGGCCATTCTGTCGCGGATCACGTACACAGGCGTAAGCTGCGTTTTCTTTCCAGATATGTCCAGCGCAGTAAGGTCGGCTGCCACAGCAATATCGCCTTCCTGTAGGTCATACTTCGTTCTGTCCACTTGCAGATTGAAGCCATTGAAAATGATGAGTGCCTGCCCAGCAAAAAGCGTATCGCCAGGTGCCAATTGCTTGGTGCTGGTGTTCTTGTATTCCTCCGGTTCTTTCTTCGCCTCATCTGTCTCTACCTCCGCATAGGTCACAAAACTGTAAATGTCTTTGTACAAGAAATGCTTGGTATCTGGCTCCGCGATGTTGCCCATACGTGGGTTGGTCTGCACACGTGGATGCAACGAGAACTCCAGATTATAACCGCTTTCGGTCTTTGTCAGATAATCCACCTGATAGAACACATTCACGGCTTCCTTCTCCTTTCCAACATAGGTCACGAAATAATCGGCCATGCGCAGCGTATCGCCTTTCATCATCAGGATGTTTTCGCGGTTGCTGAAATCGCCTTTCTGGCCCAGACTCTCCACATCCGTTCCAGAAGTGTTCATGGAGATGATCTGCGTTTTTGAGGTACTGAGGAATGCTCCGAGCAAGATCATCCCAAAACCGATGTGCGCCACCGAAGCACCTGCCACCTTCATCTTTCCTTTCAACACACTCACCCAATAATTGAGATTGGCCGTAATGAGGAATAGCGTGGTGAACAACATCAGAATGTACATCACATTCGTGTAGTGCATCAGATAGCCGATGATGGCCGTGAGCACAACCGAAGCGCCAATTGGCACCAGCAGTGCGCGAGAAAACTGTTGTGGGTCGGTCTTTTTATACTTGAAATACTGCGTAACGGCAATCAGAATGGACAACATAATCGCCAAAGGAATCTGGAAACTGTTGTAGTGTGCAATCGGGTCGAGCGGTGGCGCAAGATTGGTTCCAAGCAATTTATTCCACACTGGAATGGAAGTGGTGAACATGATCTGGAACGAAGAAATGACCAATACCAGCGCCCCAATGAACATCCAGAACTCACGCGAGTAAAGACTGTCCTCATCTTTCGATTTCGGGATTTCCTTCCAGCGTACGATGAGCAGAATGATAGCAATGAAAAGGAATGCCAAGAGGTAAACCAACAGCTGACCAGACATTCCCAAATCGGTGAAAGCATGAACCGAAGTGTCTCCCAAAATTCCGCTTCGCGTGAGGAAGGTGGAATAGAGAATGAGGATGAACGTTGAAACTGTAAGAACAAACGTCATAATGAGCGATTGCCCACGGTTCTTCTGAATAACCATCACGTGAGCCGCTCCAACAAGTGTTATCCACGGCACAAGACTCGAATTCTCCACCGGATCCCACGCCCAGAAACCTCCGAAACTCAAGGCTTCGTAGGCCCAAGCACCACCCATCAGAATTCCCGTTCCGAGTATCATTACTCCGAAGAAGGTCCATGGCAATGCAGGCTTCATCCATTCGGTGTATTTCTTCTTCCAAAGCCCTGCTATCGCGAAAGCAAAAGGAACAAGCGTAGAGGCAAAACCAAGGAAAAGTGTTGGTGGATGAATGGTCATCCAATAGTTCTGAAGTAGTGGATTCAATCCTCGCCCGTCCAATCTTTCTAAATACGCTGCATTCTGCAAGAACGGCAGATTGGCAAAATCAGGATGATCGCGCAGCAACAGAAACGGGCTGCTACCAATGCGGATAATGTCATTTAGGTTGATGCCAAGTACCATCGAAACCAAGAACATTTGCACCAATGCGAAAACAGCCATCACGGGCGCTTCCCATTTTTTGGCGGTCAGCAAAAGGATGGCACCAAGCACAGCATGCCAGAATAGCCAAAGCAGGAAGCTTCCCTCCTGTCCTTCCCAAAAACTGGACATGATGTAGCGCATCGGCATCTCCGAATTGGAGTGTTGCCAGATATAATGGTATTCGAACATGCCGTTGTAGAGCATGTAAAGCAGCGTACCGATGATGCCGAAAACCGAAAAGATATGAAGGCTGAAAGCGCTGCGTGAAAGGAGTTTCCAATCGCTGAAAGCATGGTCATTTTTGGCCGCAAACGCATAAGCAATGGCTGCAACCATGGCCGACACGAATGCCAAAACTGTACACAATTGACCGAGTTGACCGGCCCAAAGATGTTCTCCGATGTAGTTTATGTCCATTAAGTATTGGCGCTTTCTGCGGTGAATTCCTGCATTTCGCCCGGTTGTCCTTCGTTGTATTTAGAAGGGCACTTCATCAGAATCTTAGAAGCCTCGAATGCGTCATTCTCATATTTCCCAACAAGAACGATCGACTCTGAACGTTCAAAATCCTGTGGCTTTGAGCCTGCAAAATGCACCAATTGCTCGTCACCGTTATTGTCAATCATTCGGAAAGCGAACAGATTGGCATCGACTTCCGGATCGTAGGTCATTTCAGCTTCCTTGTTCAGTTTACCAACCACATGGTATTCCTTTCCTGGATTTTCAATTGCTTCTTTGAAGTTGGAATACGTGCTGCTGTCAGCAACCGTGGTCATGATGGCACCGATAGCAATTGCTATTACAATAATTGCGAGAATGTGTGTCTTTTTCATTGACTACGAATTTGAGTTTAACCGCAAAGACGCTGAGCTTTCGCTAAGGGCGCAAAGACAAAAGTCAATGTGTTTCTGTGGCTTTAACATTTTTCGAATTTGATTTTTTCGTGCTTCGAATTTTACTTCTCTTCTTTCTCAATCTTGGTCAACCTGCGGTCGATGGTTATGAGGTAAACAACCAAACCGATGAAAATGATCGCGAGTACACCCACAACCACATAGATCTTTCCGTTTTCATGAAGAATATCTGCCATTTCAACATCTTGAGCGAAAACAGAAACAGGCATAAAAACCATCAGCCAAACGAGTATTTTATTCACGTTTTTCATTTTTCCCAATTCATTTTTCGTTTCTCCTCAATCGATCTTATCCTCACGCGCACATTCACCAACCAAACGCCCATAAGCGTCCAACCGATGATTGCCGGATAGAAAACCAGTTTCATGTTATTGTTGAGATCGTAGCCCCCGAAACCGGGATTTCCTCCGTTACCGGGATGCAAACTGTCTGTCATTCGCGGCAGCACCATGATGAACACCATGAACATGACGTAAGCGAAGATGTTGTAAACGGCCGAAACACGTCCACGTTTCTGCTCTTCGTCCATGCTTCCGCGCAAAACGGTGTAAGCCAGATAAACAAGCATTCCCATCGCTACGCCATTCAATTTGGCATCGCCTGTCCAATATGTTCCCCACGTATTCTTGGCCCAAAGCATGCCTGTAAGCAATCCAAGCGTGCCCATGAAAAGCGCCACGTTTATTCCTTCAGAAGCGATAATGTCAGAACGTCTATCGCCTTTGGCGAGGTGAATAATGCTGTACACCAACGAAGCGGTGAGAATGATCATCATCCCAAACCATTGCGTTACGTGGTAGTAGAGATTTCGGATGGTTTCGTGCAGAATGGGCAATCTCGGAACGTCTAAGATCATTCCCGCGGTCAAGGAAAAAAGCACAAGCGCAATGGCAATCCACTTCCACCAGGCCAGTCCCACAATCTGTGTTGATGTTTCTCCGATCTTATGCATCGATGTGTGGGTAATTTAGATACGATTTACCCCTCTTTTTTAATCGCGCCAAAGGTAGGGAAATAGAATATAGCTGAGGGCGAGAACGATCACAATGATCATTACTAAGACAATTATAAGATTGTAGCTCACGGACGGATCTAGACCATCAACCGCATTCTTCGAGAATTTGATGAGGGTCATCAAGAACGGTAGCTGCACCGGAAAACTCAAAATGGCCATCAAACTCATGTTGTTTTCCGTTTTGGAAGCAATGGCCGACATAAGCGTAAGAATAAGCGCAAAGCCCGTGCTTCCGAGGAAAAGTGCCAAGCCGAACATGAGATGATCCTGAACCAGATCTCCGATAAACAGGAAATAAATTATGTAGGCCATCAGCGCAATAACCCACATAATGAGCGTGTTGTACGCCATTTTGGCCAGCACAAATGCCTGTGGCGAACTAATGCTGTAATAGTAAAGCAGCCTCCCCTTCCGTTCTTGAATGAAGGAACGGCCAACTGCATTGATGGATGCGAAAAGCATGATAATCCAGAAAAGCGCATTCCAAACTGGAACGGAAGTGATCTGCCTGAAACTGAGGTAGCACACGAAAACAGTACTGATCACGTACAGCAACATGCCATTCAACGCATAGCGGTTCCGCCATTCGAGCGTAAATTCTTTCAGAAATAGGGTTTTAACTTGCTGTAGCACGGGGCGAATTTACGCAACCTGAAATGCCTAATTTTCGATTCGATAAACATTGAACCGATTCTTGTGTTTATCCAAAAAAATCAACTCATGAAAAAACTACTTATCATTCTATTTTCAATCACAACAACAGTCGCCATGTCGCAGACAAAAACGCTTTATGACTTTACCGCCAAAACCATTGACGGAAAGGATTTCGATTTCTCTTCCCTTAAAGGAAAGAAAGTGCTTATTGTGAATACCGCCAGCAAGTGTGGTTACACTCCACAATACGCCAAACTGGAGGAACTTTACAAGGAAATGGGCGGTGAGAAATTCGAGATCATCGGTTTTCCTGCTAACAACTTTGGAGCTCAGGAACCTGGCAGCAATGACGAGATCGCTGGATTTTGCCAAAAGAATTATGGCGTGACCTTCACCATGATGGAGAAGATCAGCGTGAAAGGAAAAGACATCCACCCAATTTATGCTTGGCTCACCGAAAAAGATGAGAATGGCGTAGAAGACGCTGGCGTGAAATGGAATTTTCAAAAATTCCTGATCGATGAGAATGGACACTACGTAAAGTCGCTTGGTTCAGGAGTTGACCCAATGTCGAAAGACGTAACTTCTTGGTTAGGGAAATAAAATTGATCACTAGTTGAAAAGGCGCGGAGAACAAACAGTTCATCCGCGCCTTTTTCGTTTTTAACCGTTTACGAAACGCTTCATTTAACTTCGCATCATGAAATTGGACATTCTTGCCTTCGGAGCGCACCCTGACGATGTAGAGATCTCTGCTGCCGGAACAATCCTCAAGCACATTGAGCTCGGTTACAAATGCGGGATAATCGACCTGACGCAAGGCGAACTGGGAACACGCGGAAGCGGAGAGCTCCGATTGAAGGAGGCAGAAAGATCAATGCAGATCTTAGGGATTTCAGCACGGGAAAACCTTGGTTTTGCCGATGGTTTCTTTCAGAACGACAGGGAACACCAGCTTCCGATCATAAAAATGATCCGCAAATACCGTCCAGAGATCGTATTGGCAAATTCGGTTCACGACCGTCATCCCGACCACGGAAAAGGGGCAAAATTAGTGGCTGATGCTTGTTTCCTAGCTGGCCTCATCAAGATAGAAACCGGACAAGAGGCTTGGCGCCCGAAAGCAGTATACCATTACATACAGGACGAATACATCCATCCAGATCTGACCATCGACATCACGCCTTATTTCGACAAGAAGATTGAGGCCATTCTTGCGTTCAGTTCGCAGTTCTATGACCCAAAAAGTGATGAGCCAAGTACGCCTATTTCAGGCAAGGATTTTCTCGACTTCCTAAGAGGAAGAGCCGCAGTTGTTGGTCGCCCTATCGGTGCTGAACTGGCAGAAGGATTTACGGCAAGCCGGAACGTTGGTATAAATAATTTGTTTGACCTGATTTAGGACATATTTTTTCCAATCGAACAACGACATTCGCGTCCCGAATTTAAAACGTTCATGTTTATCACCTCCATACAGCGTTGTTGCGCGAAAACGCCAGTACATTCTATTCGGTGTGTCCCTTTACTCCAAATGGCACTCGGATTCATTAGTAATATATTTTGTTATATTCATACTGTGCACCTACAAAGCGAGGAAGACGATTAGTATGCCCCAGTCAATCACTTAGGCTCTTTTACAAACAACCATTTAAAAACACAAATCAATTAATTAATGCGAATTATTTTTTTCGGACTCCTTATCATTCAGCCTATACTGTTGGTTATTTCTTCATTTCAACAACGAGCACAAACAGGATCAGGCAAGAATCAAGTCCCCGTTCGAGTAGATGGGCAATTCTTCACTTCACCGCTTCTTGATTGCGATATGGAATTTGATCACATTCCTCCTTTTAAGACTCAAATCGAAGAATACGTAGCATCTGCAATAAAAAGAGGGGATGCCAAGCGAATTTCTGTCCATTTCAGACAGCTTAATAATGGATACACATTTGGAATTAATGAAGACGACAAATTTCAGCCAGCAAGTCTGTTCAAAGTCGCTGCCATGATGTACGTGTTAAAAAAGGCTGAAAATCATCCTGAAATTCTTGATGAAAGTGTAGAAATGAAATTCCGCAATGACCCTGTGTTGGGAGAGACCGATTTAAGACATGGACAATCGTACACTATCCGAGAATTGGTTTCAGCGTTGATTATCAACTCTGACAATCATGCATTGGCAACCCTTCAATTCCGATTCCAAAATCGTGTAATGTGGCAAAGTGTGCTGTCCGAATTAGGATATCCAATAACATCTACCGCCAGCACATTAAATAACATTTCGCCCAAGGCGTATTCGATTCTACTACGAGTTCTTTACAACGCAGCCTATTTAAACAGGCAATATTCTGAAGAAGCTTTATCCATTCTTTCGAAGGCTAAATTCAAGGGCGGCATTGTTCAGGGAGTTGGAAGCGAAGACATTATCATTGCTAACAAGTTTGGCCTTCGAAAATGGTCGGGCAGTGTTCAATTGCACGAATCTGCATTAGTTTACTTATCTAATGCACCGTATACCCTAACAATAATGACTGAAGGAAAAGATGAGAATGATCTTAAGTCAATTCTATCTAGGATTTCTGAAATTACGTATAAGCATGTTAATGAATCAGTTACAGACCGCCAACTAGCGACAAATAATTCACCTACTAGATTAACCAATCCAATTTTAGACTGCGATTCACATCCCGATATGGCAGTCAATTTCTCAATTTCTACCGACAGCTTAATAGATGATTTCAAAAAGGATGAAACCATAAAAGACCTGTCCATTTATGTTAGAGAATTAAGGTTCGGGGACATCTACTATCGCGGAGAAGACCACAAATACAATATAGGCGGTCTAACGACTTTAATTCACACGATGGCTATTTTACGCGAAGTCAAAACTAGTACGCTGCTAAAGGCAAATGAAAAGACCATTCAAGATGAATCGAACGCAAGGAGAATGCTAGTTGTAGATGTTTTGCAAAAACTGGAAACTGGCTCAGTTCCTTCGAAGGTTTATCACGCGTATGGAGTTGAGATGAAACCTGCTCTTGTTAATCTTTTCGAGGATATTGGAGTTAAATATTTCGACCTGGAAAATGTGTTGAATGCAAGTATAAATACCGAAGAAGCTTCCATGCTCTTCAGAGTGCTTTACAATGCTACGATTCTGAGCAGAGAAGATTCTGAGAATATCTTGAGCGCACTTTCAAGTTATCAAGCGAAACAAGGAATAAGAAAAGGAATTGGTAACGATGATTATTTTGCTTCGATTCAATCAATTAGTACCTGCGAAATTCTAGGTGATCATGTTTATGAATTGTGCGATTTAGGCATCGTTTACATGGATGACAACCCTTATATTATCTGTGTTATGATTAAAGGAGCAAATAAAGGAAGATTATCAGAGTCCATTTACCAATTATCGAAACTGGTCTACAAGGAAATTAAATCTAAAAAATCAACTTCTGTTATTGATTAGATTAACCTTGAATGGACTCATCCTAATTTAAATTGAATTTTAACCTGTAATTCCGTTGATTCAGGCAGCAACAAAAACCACCCCAATCGCCACCGAATACCCCAAATGCCATTTCCACGGCCAGTAGCTGATCGGTGAAACGCCTTCTGAAGACTTCAGCCAAAACATTAGAACCAGTTTATCTAGAACGCTAGCAATCACTGTTGCAAAAGCAATTCCTACCAAGCCAAATTGTTGGACGAAAAGTATGCTTAGTCCGAAGTTGACTGCCAATTCCAAACCAGCAACAAGCATGATGGTTTTGGTTTTCTTTAGTCCGATGAGCAGCGTTTGCGGAAAAACCAATCGACTTACAACCAGGAGCAGATAGACGTTGAAAACCGCGGCACTCGCACTGAAATCAGGATTGAAGAGGCGTGGATAAAGCCATTCGCTCACAAGCATGAAACCGATGGAAATCGGGAAGAAAAAATGCATCAGTTTGAGGCTTTCCTTCTTAATGGTTTCGGTTGCTTGCTTAATGCCTAATTGAGCCACTTTAGGTACCATTCCATTACTGAATGCATTTGCCAAAAGCAGCACCAATGGAAATTCCTTGGCGCCATAGCGATAGATGGCAAACGTTCCTTCGTCAAAGTACTTGGATACGATGAAACCGTCCAAATATTCTGCTGAGCCAGAAAGTAAAGTTGCCGCCATAAGCGGTCCTGCGGTTATCAGAAACTGTCGAATAAAATCCTTGTCGAGTTTGAATTCCGCGTATTTGGCTAGCAACCCAAGGGTGATGATGAATCGAACGACCGAACTGAAAACCAATCCAATCATGGCTTCATCCAATCCATATCCCAAGGCAATCGGTCCAGCAACGGCAAGCAACTGAATGCCGAAAGCCACAATTCCGTAAAATGCCAATCCTTTTCCTTTCTCTTTTAAAAGCAGCATATATTCGGTCAGAACGCTCGGTCCTATGAAAAGGACGTAAAACGAGAAAGTGCCGTAAAACGCCAACACCTCTGGGTTGTTTGCCATCATCGAATATGGCGTAATGAGCAATCGGAACGCTACAAAAACAAGTACCGAAATACCCAATAGGACCAAGAAGGCATTGAAAAATTCCTTCGATTTTTCCTTTGGATGATAATTGGCTAAAAGCGATTGAGTCAACCCAGAAAGCCAAAAGAAACTGAGTACACTGCCAAGAAAAAGCAACGATTCATAAAGGCCGATGTCATACGTGCTCAGACCAAGTTTCGTGAACAGAATTCCTGTTAGGAAAAACGTTCCGAAACGTAGTACTTGAAAGAATTGTAGAGCGCGGACGGGAGTTAACACGAGGCGAAAGTTACCAGTTAATCACCCAATCTGTTTAAACTTAAACCGAACGGAATTTCCAATCACGACCACATCTGAAAAGGCCATACTGAAAGCTGCAACCATAGGATTTAAGAATCCGAGGGCTGCCACTGGAATGGCCAGCGAATTGTACAAAAATGCCCAGAACAGATTCTGTTTGATGGTGAGAACGGTATGATGTCCGAGTTGAAACGCGTCTTTGATCTTGCCAATGCCACCTTTTTCGAGGATGACCACGGAGGCGGCACTGACGGCAACCTGTGTGGCATTGCTCAATGAAATTCCGACTGTTGCACGTGTCAATGCTGGCGCATCGTTTATGCCATCTCCGACCATGGCGGTAGGAGCTAGATCAGAAAGCTCCGTAATCAGCTTGAGTTTTTCATCTGGAGACTGCTCTGCATAAACGGTTTTGATGTCGAGTTCTGCGGCTACCAATTCGCATTTGCGCTTGCGGTCGCCACTTAACATGATTGTTTCAATTCCTTTTGAGTTGAGATAAGAAATGAGGTCTTTGGCATCTTCCCGAACCTTGTCTGTGAGCGAAATCTCAGCAGCCAACTCGCCATTTTTCAGCATGTAGATATCGCAATCAGACCGTTCCATTTTTTCGTCAAGCATCTTGAACGAACCGACTTTCCATTCATTGCCTGCGGCATCTTTTCCGATAAGGCCTTTTCCTTTCTCTTCTTGAACAGAAGCAAATTCATGCTTTTTTGATGTCGGTTGAAGTTCTTCGACAATAGCACGGGCAATCGGATGAGATGAATGCTGCTCGATACTGAAAAGCACGTTCTTCAATTCTTCCTCTTTTCCATCCAACACGTTGAAGGAACCGATCTTGATTTCGCCTGAAGTCAAGGTTCCCGTCTTATCAAAAACGACCTTTTTCACCTTTGATAGGTTTTCGATGCTTTCAGCTCCTTTGAAAAGGATACCTTCTTTGGCGCCTCGCCCCAGACCGACCATCACGGCCGTAGGTGTGGCCAATCCCATCGCACACGGACACGAAATGACCAACACGGCCACCGCCTGCATGATGGATTGCTGCAAGGAAATATCAAACGCGAAGTGCGCTAACAGAAAGGTCAATGCTGAAATTCCGAGCACCACAGGAACAAAAACGCCACTCACTTTATCGGCCAAACGCTGAATGGACGGTTTTTCCATCTGCGCCTTTTTTACCATTTCGATGATGCTCGAAAGCACCGTCAGTTTTCCGATGGTTGTGATCCGAACCAAGCCATTTCCATCTGAAACAAGCGTTCCTCCAATAACGAGTTGCTCGACTCCTTTTGAAACGGGCATGCTTTCGCCCGTCACCATGCTTTCATCTACTTGGAGTTCGCCTTTCACAAGAATTCCGTCCGATGGAATGCTGTCACCTGACTTCACCATTACTAGATCATCCACCTTCAGTTGATTGAATGGAACACGCGTCACATGCTCGTGACCATCGTGCTGCACCACTTTATCGGCCAAACCTTCCTGTAGTTTTCCGAGTTCGGTAATGGCTGTTGTGGTCTGCTTGACGGAGCGATGCTCAATCACATTTCCGAGAAGAACGAGCGTTACAATTGTAGCCGAAGTTTCGAAGAATAGGTACTGATGCTGCGCAACTGGATCTCCCCAATTCATAAACGTTCCGACCAAACTGTAAATGAACGCGGATGTGGAACCGATGAAAATGAGCACATCCATGTTTGGAACACCATTGCGAAGCGAGCCAAGGGCACTTTTCCCGAAGTGATACATTCCGAGCAACATGACGGGCAAACTCAGCATCAGTTGAAAAATGGGGTTGCTGAAAAATTCCGGCATTCCCGGAATCATATGCAGCAACAACGGAATCGTAAAGGGCAGTGTGAACAGGAATTTCTTCTCGATGGAAGCCATGCCTTGCTTCTCAATACGCTTCGTTCCAACATATTCGAAACCTGCTTTTTTAACGAGCTCGGCCACGCGGTTCAGATCAATATCCTTCACGTCCGATAGGAAAACCTCGCCTGTTGCGTAGTTCACGTTCACGTCAGAATAACCGCCTTTTGTGAGTGCACGATTGACCCCGGCAGCACAACTGCTGCAGGTCATTCCTTCCACCAATACTGTTGCTTCCTTCTTGCCTGACATCTCTCAAATATAGTTAATGGCCAACCCGAACGGTCGTCCTTTTAATGATTAACAGTTATAAAATTGAACTGTTGTCCGAATAAACGATTGCATTATCTTTGCGCGCCTAAACGGTGGTTGTAGCTCAGTCGGTTAGAGCATCGGTTTGTGGTACCGAGGGTCGTGGGTTCGAGCCCCATCATCCACCCAAAAAGTCCTGATTTCGTTTGAAGTCAGGACTTTTTACATTTATAGCAAATGCAACCTGACCCGAACATATTAAAAGAACTGACGACCTTTAAAATGCCTTACGGCAAATACAAGGGAACCACTATCATCAGAATCCCAGTCCATTATTTGGAATGGATAGCCTCGCAGGGATTTCCTGCTGGAAAGTTGGGAATGCTGCTTTCAACCGCTCACATCATTAAGACGAACGGCTTGGAACATTTGGTTCCGAGGGAATGAGCAGAACTCCATATAGAAGTTCAAAGCAAGCTGTAAAAACCTACTTTTTTAGAATCTCAAGTGACTCCCGAATGTGCTTGGTAGGACTAAGTTGCGAATCGAATTTATGAATCACCTTTCCTTCTTTGTTGATCACAAACGTGACGCGGCCTGGAATCATTCCGAATAGATCGTAAGCTCCGTATGCCTTGCGCACTTTTCCTGTGATGTCGCTCAACAGTATGAACGGAAGTCGATGGTTTGCTGCAAAACCTTCATGACTTCCGGTGCTATCGCTGCTGATGCCGATCACCTCAGCTCCTACTTCTTTGAAATCTTCATAACTATCTCTGAATGAGCATGCTTGAGCCGTACACCCTGGCGTTTCATCTTTAGGGTAGAAATAAACGACCACGCTTTTCTCTCCTCTGAAATCACTGAGTTTCACGAGATTTCCTGCTTTATCTTTCAATTCAAAATCGGGAGCTGTATCTCCCACAATCACTTTTCCCATTTGTACTATTTCTGATGGTGAGGCCAAAAGGCCTTGTTAGTTATATCAATTGCGTGCAATGCACTGAAAAGCTAAACGCCTTCAATGCGAATTAGTTCGTTCAGTATCAGTTTGGTCACTTCGTCTCCCTGCAAGTAAACCATCAAATGCGAGCCTCCTTGCACAGGAATGGCATTCTTTATCCTTCGGAAAGGGAACATTCGGTCAGCGGTTCCGTGAATGTGCGATATCCTCGATTCATCGCCTTTTCCGCGCCACTTAGGCGCATGAACAATGGCCCAACGCATGAACTTATCATCTTGATCGTGGAACATTTGCACCATGTGTTTACCATCGCCTTTCAGTTTCTTTTTCTGAGCCATTTCCCAAAGGAACGTGAACTTCTTCATGGTATTTGGCGGCATGAGGCTTTGGATTGGAAATGCCCGACCCCATTTCAGGATGTTGGACCTTTCTTCGTGCGATTTGATGCTGGACACCAAGATCACTTGTAAATCAGGCATGAACGTGGTCATTTCAGAAGCCAGAATCCCACCCAAAGAAAGTCCGATAACCACTGGATTCTTGGCCTTCAGTATTGGTTCGGCCATTTTACGGGCGTAAGTATGAATCGTGTCTTTCCATTCGGGAATGATCCACGGCAAATGGGTTTGCTCGTAACCTTCCAACTTTATCCTGTCGAAAGCACGATGATCGGCACCAAGGCCGGAAATGAAAAATATCTGTGGTTTTGACACGTCTGTTGGAATTAGGAACGGTTACGAATATACGAATGCCGAGAAGGCGAGAATATTCGTTATTTGCGTACGAAACCGCTGAACATGGCAAAGCTTAAACTCGACCTCCACGAAATATTCAATAAAGGCTGGAAAATCGATCAGGCGTTGAATGACATTATTGATGAAGCGGTGGAAAAGAAAATCCCACTGATTGAGATAATACCTGGAAAAGGCAGCGGCCAGCTAAAGAAGAAAGTGATCCGATTTCTAGACCAAAAACACATCAAGGCCAAGTATCATCGAATTGACAAGGACAGCAAGAACTTTGGGCGACTTTTCGTGCGATTCAAACACTAAAAGTGTGAAGCACTGAATCTGAGAGGAAGAAATTCGAAATGCTTCGAATTTGAGGATTTAGATTTTGTGCTTAAAACCCAGCAGATTGCCAGATGTATTTTTTCGTTCGAAGGTCGAAATAGGCCATTTTTTCTTCTTTTTCAATACGAAGAACGCCACCGTCCATCACCACAATTTCATCCATGGCGCATGGTATAACGTATGCGCCAGAATTATCGATCACACACGAGAAATCGCTTCGTTTTACCAACGCAAATCCTTCGAAGAAATCTGATGCTTCTTGGAATTCTGCAGGAACCACCAGTTCGTCAGCATCGTTGATGTAACCCCAATTTTCGCCCAGTTTTACGGATGCCATGCCTTCAGAGAAACCGCCTGTGTCATCGTATTTTGAAGGAATCACATCTATTCCAGACTCATTGAAAAACCCAAACTTATCTTTTTTCTTGGCCGCAAATCGTCCATCCTTCAAAGGGTCAATCAACGAAAATTCGAAAGCCTTCATCTCAGTTCCCGTTTTATCGATCACTCCATATTTTTTCCCTTTTCGAGCAACGGCTCTTCCGTTCATGAATTGAAAGCGAACCAGTTCCTCTAGTGTTCCATCATAACTGAGCGGAATAACTTCATGCCCATAACGGTCAATGTATCCTACTTTTCCGTTGTTCAGTACGCAAGCAAGTCCTTCAGAAAAACCACCTATCCGCTCGTATTTGCAAAGCGCTATCGAATCTCCTCCCGCATTGATCAGCCCCATTTTGCCATCCTTTACCACTCGAGCCAAACCATCTTCAAACGATTCAGCCTCATCATATTGACATTTGATGACCACCGCGCCATTCACATCCAAATACCCTTTCAATCCTTTTAGTTCAATCACCGCCAACCCTTCCGAAAAATCGAAAGCCCCTTCAATTTTCAAGGGAATGGTCAATTCTCCTTTACGATTGACGTAGCCGTACATTTCATCTTTAACCACACTGGCCATTCCGTCTTTAAAATCGTAGATCTCATCATAGGCAATATCAACCACCACATTTCCCGTGTTATCCAACATGCCGAAATTGTCGCCACGACCAACGATTGCCACTCCGTTGCTGAACGATTCTGCTTCATCGTTATTAAAGTCGATGATCGTTTTTCCTTTCTTATCGATGTAACCCCAACGTCCATCTCGATATACAGCGGCCAACGCTTCGCTGAAATCTGCGGCATTATCATACAGGAATGGAATCATCACTTTTCCAGACCTATTCACGTAACCGAACTTTCCATTCTGTTCGGCTGGAAACAGTTGCATGGTCAGAATACTTAATTCATCATCCAACTCATCCATGAAAGGATACATCGGATATTCCAACTTGAATTCGGCCAAGGTTTCGGCATTCAGTTCGGGCGCATACAACCGAAATAGCTTCCGCCAAGCTTCATCTAAATGCGGACTATCGGCATTCTTTTTAATGAATTCGTGTAGAGATTTTACGGTTGGATCTTCAATCGAAAACTGGTACACACGGTCCTGTGCCTGTCTCTTAAATGGCGAATTCGGATACTCAACAATGAATTTCCTAAAGCTGTCGAGGCTTCCGTCCCTGGTCTTATCTTCAAATAGGAATTTCTCGAAAAGTACTTTTCCTTCTATCGTTTCGGGTGCATTGGGGAAATCTATCAGAAACGCTGCAATGCTTTCGTAAGAATTTGCAGCCTTGGCCAATTCGAATGAAATGGTTGCCTTGAGGTCGAGTACTTGTTTTTTCTGTGGAGCGCTCGGAAATCTTTTCAGAAACGAATCGCAGGCTCGTACTGTTCGTTCTTCTTTCAATTCGTCCATTGCATAAGTGTAGACCATCACACTCAATCCTTCCACGGCTTTGGCGCTTATTCCGTATTCAGCCACATTCGCTTTTTCCTTTTCAGAAGCCAGTTTCCAGAACGATTCGGTTCTAAGTGCATAAACTTGGGCCGAATCGAGGTTGTAGAATGGATTCTGTTTGGTGATATGTACCATGCACAGACCGAAGTTCCCTACCAGGCGATCCTTATTCACGACTTTTTGAAAAAGTTCTCGCGCCTTGAAGTAGTCTTTAACCTCAAGCGCTTCGAAGGCCTTATCAATGACACCTGCTTTTAAACGCACCGATGACACCATCAAAATGATAGCGACAAACAATCCTATTTTAAGCGCTCTGGTCAATCTATGAATTTCCTGAAAGGGGCACAAAAGTAACACTCGTTGAGAACGAATAGCAAAACTTGATGAGTGACTGATCCATGAACCTTTTTGCAGCTTCGTTTAGAACCCAATCGGTTCAATTTTCTTGACCAGAATGTTCCACTTCGGCAATGGCGCTGACCAAATAGACTCGACCGGTTCCCTCCTGCTTACAGCGATACCTTTTGCGCAATTTCTCACCTTTTACAAATACCCGATTTCCTAGCTTGAATTGCTGTCCTTCTTCAATATCCTCCAAAAGAACTGTATGTGTCCGGTCGTCATAACTACGGAGAATGCGCATAAGTTCCAGATCACGAACGGTAGCCGCTTTGGGATTGCGCATGTGTATTTTCAGCTGCTTCAATATATCGGCAGGAAAAACCTCACCGACCAAAAAAGGCTGCATTTGTTCTTGAAATGCTAGTTTCCATTCTTTGCCATGCGGACTCGCTTTTCTTCCGTGGCGTTCCCAGCATACGAGGTGTGCCATTTCGTGCACAAACGTGATAAGAAACGCGTAGTTGTTCAGACTTCCGTTCACCGAAATCCGATGCCCGATCTTCCCGAAAGGATGACGATAATCTCCCGCTTTCGTTTTCCTGTCGCGCGTAATGGTAAGATGACAGCGATATCTGACGATCTGCTCCGCTAAAAGAACTTCCGTGCCATTGGGCACAAATGGTCGGATGGCATCACGAATACGTTCCTCGCGGTTCATCCGCTAAAGTAAAGACGCCAAATTGTAAACCACAAGGCTTGAAATATAGGCCAAACCTGTCATCATCACCAACTGAATAATGGGCCATTTCCACGTTCCTGTTTCTGTTTTGACCACGGCCAGCGTGCTCATGCATTGCATGGCAAACGCATAGAATACCAATAGCGATAGACCGAATGGAAGGTCGTATAGTGGTTTACCCGTTTTCGGATTCACTTGTGCTTGCATTTTCTTGCGCACAGAAGCAACTTCGTCATCCGAAGAACCGATGCTGTAAATGGTAGACATCGTTCCGACAAAAACCTCGCGTGCAGCAAAAGAGGTGATGAGCGCAATTCCGATCTTCCAATCGTAACCAAGTGGTTCAATTGCGGGGTCGATTGATTTTCCAAGAATTCCGATGTACGAATTTTCGAGAAGCTCCGCTTTTTTCAGTTGTTCTGAATTCTCCACTTGTTCGTATTTGCGTTCAATTGCCTCAAACCTGCCTGATGGACCAAAAGAAGCCCCAAGCCAAAGCAGTACAGAAACAAACACAATGATCTTTCCAGCACTTTTCACAAACTGTGTCACTTTGCGTGTGATCTCCATCAGTACATTCGAAAGTTTTGGCACCCGATAATCGGGTAATTCGAGTATAAAATGGCTTTCATCGTTGGTTTTGATGGTCTTTTTTAGAACCAATGCCACAGCTAAAGCCATCACCACACCCAACAGATACATGGCCAGCAAGGTGAGACCTTGAAATCCAGTTGGAATGACCAACGCAATGACCAAAGCATAAACCGGTAATCGGGCAGAACAACTCATAAATGGCGTTACCATTATGGTGATCAAGCGTTCTTTTTGATTGGAAATGGTTCGAGCAGCCAATATTGCCGGAACGGCACAGGCCACACCACCGATGAGCGGCACAATGGATCGACCTTGCAGTCCGAATTTTCGCAACGAACGATCGGCTATGAAGCTAACGCGCGCCATGTATCCGGTTTCCTCCAAAAGAGTTACGAATAGGAACAGAAATGCAATCTGCGGAATAAAAATCACCACGCCTCCCAAACCTGCCCAAATACCTTCTACCCACAATCGCGTGAGAAAGGAATCTGGAAGTACATCAGAGAAAAATGCTCCGCCAATTCCGAATAGTTCTTCAATGAGCTCCATCGGGTAAGATGACCACGAATAGATACTCTGGAATACCAGGCCGAGCATAGCTAAGAAAATGACAACTCCCCAAATGCGATGCGTGAGCACATCATCCAGTCGTCTTGTAACCTCGTGATTCTTGACAGGACCGTCAGCTTTGGCCCGTTCAAGAATGGCCTTAATAATTACATGTCGCTCCAAATTCTTCCCTTCCCATCTTGGGGCAAGTGCCAAAAACGAGTGGCTTTCAATGGCTTCTTTTAGTTCTGAAAGTCCGATGCCTTCGCGAGCGTTGGTTTTCACAACTGGCACACTTAGCTCTTGCGATAGTATATGAAGATCGAGTTCGGCTGCAACACGAGGCAACTGATCGGCCATGTTCAGTACCAACACAGCAGGTATTTTCTGTTCCAACACCTGCAATGCCAAATAAAGGCTGGTTTTCAGATGCGATGCATCTACCACGATCAATATCAGGTCCGGATGGTCGGGATTGTTCGAATCTATGACGGCAGCTGCAGCCACTTGCTCGTCCATCGAACGGGGCTGCAGGCTATAAGTGCCCGGAAGATCCAGCACTTCCACTTTTTTCCCGTTCAACCGGAATTGGCCGGTCTTTTTTTCGACTGTTATTCCTGGAAAATTGCCAACCTTTTGATGTAGTCCTGTAAGTTTATTGAAAAGAGATGTCTTGCCGCTGTTCGGGTTGCCGACCAAGGCCACCTTCAGCGTCTCATTCCCTTCCTTCATCCGTAAAATTTGATTTTGTTCAGAAAATTTCTGGCTGAACAAGAATAGTAGATGCTTCCGTTTTACGAAGACAAAGCACGTGATCTGATACGCGAATAGCTATTGGATCGCCCATTGGAGCAACGCGCTCAACACAAAGTCGCTCTCCTGCAACCACACCTCGTTCTGCGAAAAAAACCGCCAACCGAGCATCCGAAAAAGATGATACGATAGCTTGTTGTCCTACAATGAGATCCGTTGCCGTCACTTCCGTTGTGATTTTAGAATATCGAAGGTAGATACAAACTCAGCCTTTTAAGAGTACCAATGGAGCTTATACCCTAAATGAGGTAGTTGCCACCATCGAACCTGTTTCCATCTCAACTTGACCAAAAGTTGGGCAGTCGCATCCTTTTCCGTGTCTGCGCTTTGAGCACGCACTCAGCACGATGGTTGAAAAAATAAATGCAATTAAAACGTGACGTCTTTTCATTGATTGACAAAGGTAAGTGTTGTTTAAACATCGAAACTGCTTCGATATTTTTTGTGTGTATTCAGAATAGCTAAATTTAGCCGCAACTACATGAGCATATTCTTCCACATTGGGCAATACGTACTTTGGATGGGTCGCGTATTCAGGAAACCCGAAAAATGGCGTATCTACAGACAACGCATCTTTGAAGAAGTTCAAAGTATCGGTTACGCATCGCTCGGATTGGTTGCCATTGTAAGCGGATTTATGGGTGCGGTGCTTACCATTCAGTTGGCGTACAACATCGATAGCCCACTTATTCCGTTATACACAGTAGGTCTTGGTGTTCGAGATTCGTTGATTCTCGAATTCTCCCCAACCATCATCAGCATCATTTTGGCCGGAAAGGTTGGGTCAAGCATTGCAGGCGAAATTGGAACGATGCGCGTTACCGATCAAATTGATGCCTTAGACATTATGGGCGTTAATTCTACTGGTTACTTGGTTGGTCCAAAAATGATTGCAGCCATCCTTTGCAACCCGTTCATTGTAATAATGAGCATGGCTTTAGGCTTGGTAGGTGGCTACTTGGCGGGGATACTTACTGGAGAAGTTGCAGGTAGCACCTTCATCTATGGGATTCAGTATTGGTTTCAGCCGTACTACATCACTTATGCTATCATCAAAACAATGGTTTTCGCAGTGATCATCACCACTGTACCGGCCTATTTTGGTTACCACACTGCGGGTGGAGCGTTGGAAGTTGGAAGAGCAAGCACAATATCTGTGGTATACAGCATCGTCATCATCCTGATGTTCAACCTGATCCTTACTCAAATGTTGCTTCAATGATAGAGGTCAAAGGCTTGAATAAGAGTTTTGGGGAACATCACGTGTTAAAGAACATCGATGCCAAATTCCATAAAGGCCAAGTAAATATCATTATCGGTCAAAGTGGCTCAGGAAAGACAGTGCTGACCAAATGCATGGTTGGCCTGCATGATGTAGATTCTGGAACGATAGAATATGACGGACGCGATTTTGCATCCATGTCTTTTTCGGAAAAGAGACATATCAGGCAGGATATTGGAATGCTTTTTCAAGGAGGAGCGCTGTTCGATTCAATGACTGTAGCGGAGAACGTCATGTTTCCTCTTTCCATGTTTACAGAAACTTCGGCTGCTGAAAGAAAGGAACGGGCACTATTCTGCCTAGAACGCGTGAATCTGCCGAACGCTTCGGCCTTGTTTCCGTCTGAATTGAGTGGTGGGATGAAAAAACGAGTGGCAATTGCACGCGCCATTGCCATGAATCCGAAATACTTGTTTTGTGATGAACCAAACTCTGGGCTTGACCCAAAGACCGGACTGGTTATCGATCAGTTGATCAGTGAGATCACCGAAGAGTACAACATCACCACCATCGTTATTACGCACGACATGAACTCCGTGATTGAAATTGGAGACAACATCCAGTTCATTTACAAGGGAGAAAAATGGTGGGAAGGTTCTAAGGAAGAAATTTTAAGAACGGATAATCAGGAAGTTCTAGACTTCGTGTATGCTTCCAAATTCATGAAAAAGGTCCGCACAGACCTGATCAAATAACTATCAGGAAGTAATAATGGAGGCTATTGCCACGTTCTTGGCAATCTCTATTCATTTTTCAACCCCAGATTATGAGCGTGTTAAAAAAGCATTTAACTCCACTTTTAGTATTACCTGCAATTCTATCAGGCATGTTGCTGCCAAGCTGCGCAAACCATGATGAAGCTCCTGTACCCGAAACTGCGTGGGAGAAATTTGTCGGAGAGTATCGTGTCACAAAACTCGAAACTGGCGAGTCGTATACAATGAAAGTTTCGTTTGACACGCTACCCATAACAGGGGCTTCAGAAGAAACTGACCTTCACATTATCTATGAGAATTTTGATAATTCATTTGATAGTCTTGTTGGACAATTTCCGAATGGAACACCTGTAGATGAAAAGCAGATAGCAGGTTTTAGTGCTCCATTTGGAGTTTACGATGATGTTGGTCACCGCTGGGCTTTATCAATGCACTATTACAATAGTTTCGACAACCCGTTTCTTCTTCCATCCAATACACTAGTAAACGACACAATACTTTTCAATTTCAGCAAAAGCAACATTGCATTTTATGCTGGAGATAACGTAGCGTACTACTCTTGCGAATGTCAACACTTAGCGGTAAAAGTGGAATAATCCAAGCATAGTCAACGATTACAGACGAACAAAAAAGGGCGGCCAGTTGGCCGCCCTTTCTATTTCATTGAATGAGATTCTTATTTCAAGATCTCCATTCTTTTAGCCATTCTCTTTCCATCTGCATCAATGCTGTAGATGTAAGATCCAGCGCTAAGTGTTCCAGCAGGAACAGTTACGTTGTAAAGACCGTTTGCTTTAGCTCCTTGAGACGCAGTGTACACCAATTGTCCGTTAAGACCGTAGATGTTAAGATCAACGTTTTTAACTGATGTTTCCAAAGCATATTGAATTGTAGCGTTATCGCTAGAAACAGCTGGGTTTGGATACATGGTCATTTTAACACCATTCAAGAAACCTTGCTCCTCAATTCCAACACCGCTTTCAGCAACGATAGCGAAAATTGCCACGTGGTTGTTAACAGGTGTAGCAAATGTTGCAGAAGAACGAACCCAAAGAGTTCCTGTTCCTGGGAAGTTCAACTTTGTCCAAGTGTACTCACCATCGCTATCTCCGTCAGCATCAGCCCAAAGAGCCAAAGTGTCAGCAGGAGTTCCATAAAGCGGAGAGATATCAACAGATAGAGCGAAATCTTGGTTCACCCAAACTGGGTTTGTAAAGAATGTGAACGTTGGAGTAATGAAAGTGGTATCGATATCAGCAAAAGCGATAGGTGCAGTTGCCAATGATTGATTAGGACCGATTGCATCCAATCCAGTTGAAGCAGCACTAGCGATAGCCTTGTTATCAGCCAAGCTGTACATTTTCAAATTAGCAGCAGCTGGATTACCTGAAGCATCAGCTTTAGCAGAAAACCAAGTCATTGCACCGATAACGTTGTACGGGTCATTCACGATGAAACCACCAGCCAACTCGGCATTTTGCTGCAATCCACCTTGACCATCATCAGCACTCAAAGTACCGAAGAAATAACCGCCTCCGATCAGACCGTAGTTAATCACTGTATTCCCGAAATCTTCAAGACCCAATGTATCAGTACCATCTAATGCAGCTACTGAGTTCTCGATAGGAGCAATTTCACGAGCAACAGATGTTGACATCTCGTGAGCAGCAAAGCGCTGTTGAGACATACCCAATGAAGCAATAAGCAACGCTGGAATAGTTAAGTAGATTTTTTTCATTATTAATTTGTTAAGGTTATTGTTTGAGGCGCTGAAAATAAATAAAAATCAAGTGCTATACGTTCGAAACTTACGTTTTCAATTCATTTTTTCCCAAAGAACGTCCTTAAGCTCCTGAATTCCCTTTTGAGTTGCAGACGAAATATAAACCGTTGGCACATCCAGATCGATACTTTCTTTCAGCTCTGTTTCCAATTCCTCATCCAGCAGGTCACATTTAGTGATAGCAAGAACACGCTGCTTGTCCAATAATTCGGGGTTGAACTGCTCTAATTCGTTAAGCAGAACATGGTACTCCGTTTTCACATCATTCGCATCTGCTGGAACCATGAAAAGCAAGATTGAATTCCGTTCTATATGACGGAGGAATCTCAATCCCAGACCTTTGCCTTCGTGCGCTCCTTCAATAATACCGGGTATATCTGCCATCACAAACGAACTGTGTCCTCGGTAATCAACGATTCCGAGATTGGGAACCAATGTTGTGAACGGATAGTTGGCTATTTCAGGTTTGGCTGCTGAAACAACGGAAAGCAATGTTGATTTTCCGGCATTTGGAAATCCGACCAAGCCAACATCAGCCAACACTTTGAGCTCGAGTGTCTTCCACTCTTCTTTCCCTGGTTCGCCCGGTTGTGCATAACGTGGCGTTTGATTCGTTGGAGATTTGAAGTGAGTATTTCCCCATCCACCTTTACCGCCTTCGGTCAGGATTTCCCGCTGACCATGTTCGATGATCTCAAAAAGTACTTGGTCTGTTTCGGCATCTTTCACCACCGTTCCAAGCGGAACGTAGATAATTTCGTCCTTGCCTTGTGCACCAGTCGCTTCAGACTTACCTCCTGATTTACCGTCAGTGGCAATGATGTGCTTCTTATAACGGAGATGAAGCAATGTCCAAAGTTGCGTATTGCCCTCAATGATCACGTGTCCACCGCGACCTCCATCACCACCATCTGGTCCACCCTGCGTAATGCTACGTGACCGAAACAAGTGCTTAGAGCCTGCACCACCTTTTCCACTTCTACAGCAGATTCGTACGTGGTCAATGAAATTGTTCTTCATGATAAAAAAGAAAGGAGAACCAAAGATATGGTTCTCCTTCAGGTTCGTTTATAACTAAGGCCTAGCCTTTATCTACCGCATCGCAGATACGGGCAAAAATTTCTTCTATTGAACCGATTCCATCAACCAAACGCAATTTCCCTTGGGCCTTGTAATATTCTGCCACAGGTGCTGTCTGTCTGTTGTAATTGGCAATTCGATTCTTGATTATTTCAGGATCCGCATCATCTGCTCTTCCGGAAACTTCTGCTCTTTTAAGGAGTCGGGTTTTCAATTCATCCTCCGCAACGTTTAGCGCTACCATCAACGAAATGGAGTCTCCCTTGGCTTCCAAAAACTTATCTAAAGCTGCTGCTTGTGCATTTGTTCTTGGAAATCCGTCATAGATGACTCCTTTGGCATCTGGATGTTTTAAAACTTCGTTTTCCAATATCTTGATCGTCACATCATCTGGAACCAGATCACCTTTATCTGAATAGCTTTTCGCCAACTTGGCCAGATCTGATGCTGGGTCCAGTGCCCTAAAAACATCTCCTGTAGAAATATGGACCAAACCATAATGGTTGATCAACTTTTCCGACTGGGTCCCTTTTCCAGCCCCTGGAGGGCCGAACAATACTACATTCAACATGCCGCTTAACTATTTGGTTTGATCTGATAAACTGAGGGAAGGTTTCGCCCTAGACCATCATAGTCTAAGCCATAACCTACCACAAATCTGTCTGGTATTTCAATGCCGATAAAATCTATCGGGTAATTGCCTTGAAACGCGTCTGGCTTGTACAAAAGCGTGCAAATGCTGACCGATTGAGCACCAGCATCCATCATCTTTTGTTTTATCTCACCCATTGTTTTTCCTGTATCAACAATGTCTTCTACAAGAATCACATCTCTTCCCTCCACATCCGTTCCGATCGGCATCAGTTCTTTCACCTCTCCAGTGCTTGCCGTGCCCCTATACGAACTGACCCGTAAAAAACTCACTTCGCAGTTTACATCAACTTTCTTGATAAGGTCGGAGGCAAACATGAATGCGCCATTCAAAACAACCACAAAAAGTGGTGTTTTTTGATGGTATCTATGATTGATTCTAACGGCAAGGTCGTCCACGATTACGCCTAACTCCTGTTCGGAGAGATAAGGCATAAACTCAAGATCGTGAAGTTTAACTGTGTCAGCCATGGATAAGGCGCGCAAAGGTAGTTACCAATATCCAATGGCGCGAAGCTTTCTAAGGGCTACTTTTGCGACATGAGTTACAGACCAAAGACCAAGCTTGGAATTTTGGGTGGCGGACAGCTTGGCCGTATGCTTATTCAGGAGACGATCAATCTTGATGTGGATGTTCACGTTCTGGATCCAGACCCAGATGCACCTTGCCGAGATATTGCACATTCATTCACAAACGGAAGTTTCAATGATTACGAAACCGTGCTTGCGTTCGGAAAAGGGATGGATGTGCTCACGATTGAAATCGAGCATGTGAATGTGGAAGCGCTGGAAGAGTTGGAAAAACAGGGAGTGAAAGTATACCCAGAGCCGAATGTGATCCGTCTGATTCAAGATAAAGGCGCGCAAAAAGAGTTCTACGATAAGCATGGAATTCCAACATCCGATTATCGATTGATCGGAGAAAACGATGCTGAAAATCACAGCGATTTCTTCCCTGTTTTTCAGAAACTCAGAAAAGGTGGCTATGATGGAAAAGGCGTTCAATCGCTGAAAACGGCTGCTGATCTTTCCAAAGCTTTCTCAGAACCATCTGTTCTTGAAAAAGCCGTTGATCTTGAAAAAGAACTCTCAGTGATTGTGGCGAGAAATGCAGCTGGAGAAGTAAAAACATTCCCAACCGTTGAGTTGGAATTCAACCCAATAGCCAATTTGGTGGAGTTCCTTTTCAGTCCGGCCAATGTGAGCGATGAAGTAGAGAAAACCTCACAGAAAATTGCTAAAACCATTGCCGAGAAATTGCAGATCGTTGGTCTTTTGGCCGTGGAACTTTTCCTCGATAAAGAGGGAAATGTACTGGTGAATGAGATTGCGCCACGCCCACACAACAGCGGTCATCAGAGTATTGAAGGCAATTACACTTCGCAATTCATGCAGCATGTTCGAGCAATTCTCAACATCAGCCTTGGAAATACGGAAATTGTAAAGCCATCGGTAATGGTCAATCTTTTGGGCGAAGACGGTTTTTCGGGCGAAGCCCAATACGAAGGCTTAGAAGATGTGCTTGCCCTGAAAGGCGTGAATGTGCATCTTTACGGGAAGCGGTTCACGAAGCCGTTCCGTAAAATGGGCCATGTAACCGTCATTGCGGAAACCTTAGAAGAAGCCAAAACAACAGCTAAAAAAGTGCAACAAACCTTGAAAGTAAAAGCATGAGCAACGCACAAGTTGGTATAATCATGGGCAGCAGTTCCGATCTTAAAGTGATGAAAGATGCGGCTGATGTTCTTAAAGAACTAAGTATTGAATTCGAAATGACGGTTGTCTCTGCTCACCGAACTCCAGACCGTATGTACGATTACGCCAAAGGCGCTGCCGACCGTGGATTGAAAGTGATCATTGCCGGAGCTGGTGGCGCAGCACACTTACCAGGAATGGTAGCTTCCTTAACGCCACTTCCTGTTATTGGCGTTCCCGTAAAAAGTTCTAATTCCATTGATGGTTGGGACAGTATTCTTTCCATCCTACAAATGCCGAATGGCGTTCCCGTTGCTACCGTTGCGCTCAATGCTGCCAAAAACGCAGGCATTCTTGCAGCACAGATCATCGGTTCGTCAGACAAAGTGGTACTTAAACGAATTTCCGATTTCAAAGAGGGTTTGAAAGAGAAAGTGATGGAAAGTAAAGACGAGGTGGAAGGGTATTCCTCTTGATAATTCAGCCAAACCATTGTTGATTATATTTGTAATTCATAAATACAATTAGCAATGGCAACTTTCACAACCACGCTCCCAAACGACCTGCTTGAGCGTCTTTCGCAGAAGGCCGAAGAATACCACCTTGCCAAGAACAAGCTCATTGAAAAAGCGCTTCGCGTTTATTTGGATGAACTGACGAAAGCTGAGTATGCCAAGTCTTTCAAACGTGCAGTCAACGACCCTGATATGCTCTTGATGGCCGAAGAAGGTATGGCAGAGTACCTTAGACTACTTAACGAACTTGACGAAGAATGAAACAGGCAGAGGTTTGGCGGGCTTATCTTGACCCCACGGTGGGCAGCGAACAGAGTGGTTTGCGTCCTGTGGTAGTGATAAGTGGAAATACCATGAACGACCACTTCAACGTGGTCATCGTTTGTCCCATAACTTCTAAGCTCAAAAATTACAAAGGTCATGTGATCTTGGAACCCTCAGCTACAAACGGGCTTGACAAGAGATCGGAGATACTGAACTTTCATGTGCGTTCCGTTTCCAAAGACCGATTGGTGAAAAAGCTGGGAAGCATCTCCAAAGCCGAATTGGAATTGACCAAGAAGGGGTTGAATGAAATTATGACGTTCTGAACAAATTGACCCGATGAAGCGGGATCAGCTTATCGCGTACCCGTGCCAGGTTCGAACACAAAAACCAAAAGCTACCTAGCGCACTTTCACGGGCAAGAGAGAAAAACCAGAGCACCAATTTTGTCATTCCGAGGAACGAGGAATCTCACATCAAGAGAGACGCTTCCTTCGTTAGCGTGACAAAAGGAGTGTTCCCGTGATGAGATCGGACACAAAAACCAATAGCTACCCGCCCCTCATTCGCTTATATTTGTGTTGTGGAATCTTTTAAGGACATCAGCAACAAATTGTCAGAAGCCCTTCCGGCTCTGAAGAAGCGGTATCCTATTTCGTACTTGGCACTTTTCGGGTCCGTAGTGCGGTCCGATTTCAATGCACAGACAAGCGATGTGGATATTCTCATTGATTTTGATGGCGAGATGGGATGGGAATTCTTTGATCTGCAACAAGAACTGAAAGACCTACTCGGTCATGAAGTGGATCTGGTTTGCAGGCGGGCGCTGAAACCCCACTACTGGGAGATCATTAAAGAAGAGGTGGTCAATGTCGGTACGGCTGCCTAAGATCATTCTGCAAGATATGGTAGAGGCAGCCCAGAAAATACTGCTTTACGCGGATGGGCTTAGTTTCGAAGGTTTTGTTTCCGATGGAAGAACACGCGATGCCGTTTATCATAATCTGATCGTTCTTGGTGAAGCGGCAGGAAGGATGCCAGAAGTATATGTGCATGACCACAATGATATTCCGTGGCAGAAGATGATCTCAACCAGAAATGCGTTGGTGCATGGATATGATGTAATTGACGATAGGATTGTTTGGAAGATCGTTACAGACATTCTCCCTGGTCTTTTAGAACAGTTGAATCCTTTATTGGAACCTTAGATTGACAATCCTTTGCAAGGACAATTTTCGTTCAAAAACCGATATACACTGAGCGCACTTCCACGGACTTGAGAGAAGAACCTGAGAACAAAAACCGATATTTATGCCATGTTGGGGTTTCGCCATTTTCCGTCCTCTGAGCACACTGGTTACAGATTCGGCTTCAACGGCATGGAGAAGGATGATGAAATAAAGGGTAATGGGAATTCGTTGGATTTTGGAGCTAGGTTATACGACCCGAGGGTTGGACGGTGGCTTGCGTCAGACAAACTTGCCGCCAAACGACCAGACCTAACGCCTTATAGATTTGGGCTAAACAACCCGATTTCTTTCATCAATCCAGATGGGAACTTTGAATTTGACCCAGCGGTTTTGGCTAAATATCCTAATGTTAAGCCAGCGTTAATGAATCTACGGGAAGAGTTGAAAAAACCAGAAAATATCGATCGCCTCAATGACATTTTGAAAATAGGAGAATATTCCAGTGCGGATCAATTTTTTAACCTTTTTGATGACAATAACAAGGATATTCGAATAACCGCTCATGGTGAGTTGAAGCTATCGAGCAAAGGTGAAATAACTGGACCTCTTGCACATACTTCCAATCAAGGAGTAGCGGGTGAAACCCAAAAAGGCAAGTCTACTATTGCGTTTGCCGAAGCTGTACTGGGTGCTTTGGAGAACGCGGATGATGATGCGAAATCTCAAGTGAGTACGTTCTTCAATGTAATAGCCGAACACGAGCTCGTTCACAACGGGGATAATCAGGATGGCATAAAAGGAGACGCCCAAATGCAATTGAAAGTAGACGATACGGGTCAAATAAGGATCCAAGATGAAGCAGGAGAGATATATGAAGGAAATGCATACGGGAAAGTATTAGGTACTTCTGACTTTCCAAAAGCGGATAAAGCAATTAAAAATGAGTTACAAGAGAAGGACCCTGAACGTCAGAAATAGAATTATTCAAACAGTCCGTACAATTCTGTTAATCCATCTTTTCAGTGTCGCTGGTTACGCCCAAGTGGATTATGAGTCTCTAATCGTGATTTGCAAGGAACAAGCACCTACAGATGTGGATAGCATCCAACTTGAAATATTGTTCTTTAATAACTCAAACGATACAATCCTTTTGCCTACCGATGATTTAGATTTTGAAAACTTCACAACGGTGGTATTTGTTGATCATCCCAGGGTCATTTGTTCGAAAATGACAAAATGGGCCTGGCCAACAAAACAGACGGGATGCGATATCGAATATGCAACGCAGCATGGTAGAACGTTGATTTTACCTTATTCAGCATGCACTATCAAATATCCAATTGACGATAGAGGTTTTTGTTGTGTTGGAGTTAATAAAGAGTTTAGGAAAGGCGAGAAAGTTCAGTTTTATGTCAGATTCAACATAGATGAAAGGTTTAAATACGATTGTGACAAGATTTGGAGCGGAAAGGTAAGTTCAACGTTAGGAAGTTTTGTCATTAGATAATCTGTCCCTAGATGCCCCCCCCCCCCCGCTCGGCTAAGTGTTCCATATTGCTCGCGCGAGTGTTCCGCAGGATCACTCGTGTGGAACCAAGTACGATCAGTTTCCAAACTGATCTCTACACAAAAACCACTGTACACTGAGCGCACTTCCACGGACTTGAGAGAAGAACCTGAGAACAAAAACCGATATTTAAGCCATGTTGGGGTTTCGCTGATTTCTGGTCTGATGTACAACCGACTGCCACATAGGTATGACCGCGGGTAAAATAAAAGACCCAAGAGGCGCCATCCCCTTTGACCATCGACAGCTATGACCGCCCTGCTTACTCAGGTCGCACCCTGAGCCCAACTGCGGCAGCGGCCTTGCAGAACCTCGCGAAGCGATGAATATATTATCTTTGGAAGTATGAACTTACAGGCTGACATCAATTGGATCATGAAAGAGTTGCAGCAGGTCAACGACCCGCATTTGATCGAAGCGTTCAAGCAACTGCTTATTTACCGCAAGACCAAGAACGAAAAAGCCTTCGATGAGGCATTTGAAAGGGCATTGGCGGATAAAGAGGCAGGAAGAGTTCTATCGCATGACGAGGTGCGTACCAAGTATGCCAAATGGCTCTAACGGTCCGTTGGACACAGGAAGCTGCCGATCAGCTTGATGGCATCATCGAATATCTGGAACTCAACTGGAGCAAGAAGGAGGTCAGAACGTTTTTCCGAAAGTTAGAAGAAGCTGTAAGATCAATTTCCGAACACCCCGATAGAAACAAACTATCAGAAAGAAAACCAGGAACGAGGGAGTATCAGTTGACGCGCCATACGACCATTTTCTATGATTTTGATGATGCACATGTCACCATTCTACTTCTTTGGCAAAATCTGATGAATCCGAAGAAATTGAAGTAGTTATCCGCGGCTGATCCAACCACAAAACCCACTATACACCTAGCGCACTTCCACGGCAAGGAGCCAGAAATCAAGCACACTTTTGACATTGAGAGAAAACCTACTTTATGAAGACGCAGGACAGCAGCAATGATCTGTATGACACCAATTAGCCTCCACACCTAATTCTGTTCAATAAACTGTGTCAACGGTCAGTAATACTTAATTTAAAAACTGAAAAAGACACAGACAATGAAAGAAGAAGAGAAAGACAGATTCGATTACGCCAACTTTGAGAGGGAAGCGATAGAGAAATTGAAGAACGG
>JAIPBM010000037.1 GCA_021739695.1 Flavobacteriales bacterium
GGCATCTTTTCAGATGATCTGATGGATGGCCACAAACGATTGGCGGCAAGTATCAAAGAATACGGCAGATTGGCGGTTATTCAGTTGCATCATGCTGGCATGCGTTCTCCAAAAGAGGTGATCGGTGAAACACCTGTTTGCCCTTCAGATAGCGAGAAGCACGGAGCACGAGCGCTTTCATTAGCCGAAGTTCAGCAACTGCGTGATGATTTCGTTTCAGCAGCAATCCGCGCACAGAAATGTGGTTACGATGGCGTGGAAGTGCACGGAGCGCATGGCTACATCATCACCCAATTTCTGAGCAAGGAGATCAACCACCGAACGGATGAATACGGAGGTTCGTTGGAAAACCGCGCCCGTTTGCTGTTTGAAATTGTAGATGGCATCAGAACTGCTTGCGGAAAGGATTTCCTGCTTGGCGTACGCTTATCTCCCGAACGTTTCGGAATGGAACTTTCTGAAATAAAGGAGCTTTACAAACGATTTATTGAAGAAGGTAAGATTGACTTCCTCGACATCTCATTGTGGGATTGTTTCAAAATGCCTGAAGACCAAAACCATCAAGACAAAACACTCTTGGAGCACTTCAGCACCCTAGATCGGAAAAACGTAAAGTTGACCGTTGCTGGGCAGATCATAACAGGAAAGAATGTTCGGGATATTCTGAATGCGGGTGTCGATTTCGTCACCATTGGCCGCTCGGCCATTCTACACCACAATTTCCCGCAATTGGTAATGGAAAACCCGGATTTCGTACCTATTCCAAATCCAGTTTCGAAGGATCATTTACGCAACGAAGGTTTGGGCGAAACGTTCGTCAAATACATGAGCAACTGGCCAGGATTTGTTGAAGCGTAATTCGTTGGAACGATTCAAACTTTAACAGCTCATTAACATAATTCAGGTTGGAATTCCAAGATTGATCATTGAACTTAGGGCACCTCATTAAACCCCTATTTCAAATGCTTATCATTTCATTTTTCAGCGGTGTGGCTCTGTGGACTTTCCTTGAGTATGTCCTTCATCGTTTCCTTGGTCACGAGCACAAAGGCAAGAATTTTTTCAAGGACGAACATTCGTTTCACCATCAAAAGGTGCATTATTTCGCACCCGCATTCAAGAAAATAGGAGCAGCAGTTTCGGTTGCATTGCTACTCACCGCAACGCTAAGTTTGATCTTCCCTTGGCATCTTGCCGTTGCTTTTGTTCTTGGACTTATTGGCATGTTCGGCCTCTACGAGGCCACTCACAGCCGATTCCACAAACGTGGACCGATTGCCAAACCCTTCATCATTCTCAGAAAGCATCATTTCTATCATCATTTTCATCAACCTAAACTCAACCATGGCGTTACAACCCGTTTCTGGGATCGTGTTTTCGGCACTTTCCATCGTGTGGAAACGGTGACCGTACCACGAAAAATGACCATGGATTGGTTGATGAACGGAGAAGAAATTGCACCTGCGTACGCTGGTCATTTCCAACTTCGATGAGCATCTGCAATTGGGTACTTTCGTGCTCCATTAAATTTTAAGCATGAAAGCCGACTTCAATCTCGTTCCAGAAATGCCTGACAACGCAGGCGAATTCAACTCGGCTTTTTACAGGCGATTTACACTAAGAAAGAACACGCAACCGCTTCAGATTTCGGATGCGATCAGCAAGGATTTTTCTTTTCCTACGTTCTACAAGAATGTGAGTTGTGGCATCGGTATTTTCATGTGCAATTATAAAGAAGCACTGAAAGTTCTGCCACATACAAGCATGAAACCAGTGCGAATGCCAGGCGGAAGAGCTGTGGTCATTTTCTCTTGTTATGAATACAAAACGGTGATGAACATGCAGCCGTACAACGAGATTGCAATGACGATTCCGCTGCTCATCAATCCGAGTTTCAGTGTACCTGTGCTGCCATTGGTTTCCAAGGCGTTTAAGAACTTCGGGTATCATGTGTTTTCGATGCCAGTGACTTCGGAGGAAAACCGAATTCGTGGGAGAAAACTGTGGGGAATTCCAAAGGTGACCGAACGAATTGACATTGAGCAGAAGAACGGATTTTCTTCTACCCGTGCTTTCGATGAAAACGATAAAGAATATTTCAGATTGAAAATTCCGATGAATGGAACGCCTCAATCATTTAACGAAACCGGGCAGTTGTATTCCGTTCGAGGAAATGAACTGGTGAAGGCTGAAACGAATTTCAAGGGCGATTTCAAAGTGACCAAGAACATGGGATTGCTTTTCAGTAAAGGGAAAACAACCAACGATCCATTGCTGAGTTTGGGAGATTCGCCACGTTCAGAAGTATTAAAGAGATTAGAAATTGAGGGAAATGTGTTTCAAACACGCTGGTGCCCTAGCATGGAAGCCTGTTTCGACCTCGGAAAAGTAGTGTCTGTATAATGCGTAACACTATTTTTTCCCGCTTTTACTTTTTCCTCTTCCCTTTACTGATCACTGGTTGCGCCTTACCGATTCGTGGCGTCATTTATTTACGTCCCGATCTGAAAGACCATAAATGGCTGCACGCCCGCGACATCAAAGCGCCCGAAATACCTTTTCGATTTCATGTTTCTGAACCTAATGAATTGGGAAACAAGATCGGATTGAACGATTGGTCACCTTACGTTGTGCCAATTTGGAGAAGCTTGAATGAATTGGTAGTTGCTCATCCGAATCAGGCTTTGGTCATTATCCGCAACGACACCATTCTCTTCGAGCACTATGCTGTCGATTCTAAGGTGCTGCATCCCTCCTATTCCGTGGCCAAATCCTTCACTTCTGCATTGGTGGGTTTTGCCGTTCAAGATGGATTGATAAAATCGATGGATGATCTGGTTTCCGATTATCTGCCTGGTTTGAGCCAAGATCCGCGTTACGGTCGATTGAAGCTGAAACATCTGCTTAATCATACTTCTGGAATTGAGCATCCACTAACCGTTGATGGCTTGCTTTACTATGGAAAATACCTTGGACGCGCCACTCGATTCATCAAATTCAAGAACGAACCAGGCACGAATCAAGCCTACATGAACATGAACGTTTGGTTGCTCGGCCAAGTGCTAGAAAAGGTAACGGGAGCACCGCTAAATGAATATATGCAAGCCAAGATCTGGATTCCATTGGGCATGGAAAGCGATGGACGATGGACTGCGGACAGGAAAGAACGCATCAAACCTTATTGTTGTATTCAGGCAACTGCGTTGGACTATGCCAAATTCGGACGCTTCTATCTTAAGAAAGGAAACTGGCAAGGAGAACAATTGCTGAACAAGGATTGGGTAGAATCAACGCTTTCGAGAGACACAACAGAAGGAGGAACTTTTGGCTACCACAACTGCTGGTACATCGGCTACAAGGATTACAATGATTTTTTAGCCATCGGTCTTTACAAACAGCACATTTATATCAACCCGGATAAGAATATCATCATCATTTCGATGAACGAACGACCTAGGTCAAATGCTCAGAAAGCATTGAACTGGGAAGACATTTTTCGTCAGATCGTGGATCAACTTTGATCGTATCAATACTATTTAAGAAAGCCTTGAACCCTAGATCTTTTGGCTAACGATTGACCAATTGTTCCTTATAATGAACAAATAGGATTTAACGCATATTGCTGAAATTCAGCCAATAAGGTAACATCATTTGAAATGATACGTTGTAAAGCCTGAATGCGCCATTTTTTTGTCGTATTCTCGGTGAAACCTAAGACCAATGTCATTCTTAAAGAAGGTATGGAATAACCAGATCGTTCAGCGAACGCTCTATTTTTTTCCCTTCCGACTTGTAGTTCTTCACCTCAAAAAAAATTACATCCTCCTGTTTTTTTGGGTGGCATTAGGTGCTTTTGCTTCCGGTTATATTGGCCACGGTTATGGCGTTCCTTATCTATTCTGGGATCCTGAATACATGGGACATGTAGATTTCTGGTCGTTTCTGATTCTCGGTTTCTCGCTGGGCGGATTCATTATGGCATTCCACATTTCGAGTTATATCCAAAACTCATACAGGTTTCCATTTCTTGCCACCGTTTCCAAACCATTCTTCAAATATTCCCTCAACAACTCCATCATTCCAGGGATATTTCTGGCAATTTACATCTACAGCATTGTCGATTTTCAATATAAAAACGAGCTTTTCTTACTAGGAAATGACCTGAAAGTCGGCCGTCAATTGGCTTGGGACATTGCAGGTTTACTGAGTGGAATTCTCCTCTTCATGATTCCGGGGCACACCTACTTTCTGGCCTTGAGCAGGAATATTTTCAGAGTTATCGGTATTTCTGAAGAAGACCTCAGACTGAAGCGCAGGAAAAAAGCCATTCAGGTGCTGATGCAAAAGAACCTGCAATGGCGTAATGTAAATGCTCCTCGCGAAAACGACTACGAATGGAAGGTCTCAACCTATATGATAAACTGGTTTAAGATTGGATTAACGCGTGAATCTGACCATTACGAGACTGAAATGGTACAGAAGGTATTTCGGCAGAACCACATGATCGCTGTTGTTTTTGAATTGGCAGTGATCGTCTCTTTCTTGGTTTTGGGTGCCTATCGCGAGACGCCCAAACTCACCATTCCTGCCGGAGCGGTCATCTTCCTAACGAGCACAATGCTTCTGATGGTGACAAGTGCCATTCATTCTGCACTACGCGGATGGTCAACCGTCTTTCTCATTGCATCAATTATCGGCCTCCATTTTCTCGTTCAAAATGACATTCTATTGTACGAGAGTCGTGCTTACGGGATGAATTATGATGACGATCCCGCGATTTACAACCTAGACTCGCTGGAAACGATGCAGCAGAATTTCAGCACTTACGATCAAGATGTTAACCTCCATCACGAAATATTAAAGAAATGGAGACTGAAAAACGTCAATCGTAGATCTGAGAAACCGAAACTGGTGTTGGTCTGCGTTACTGGAGGCGGTGCACGGTCGGCACTTTGGAGTTACAAGGCCATGCAGGTTGCCGATAGCATCACGAATGGTGAACTGATGAAGCACACACAAGTAATGTGCGGAGCTTCTGGAGGTATGTTCGGATTGGCCTACCGAAGAGAACTTTATCTACGGTCTCAAACAGATTCCAGCATCGACCTGAACAGCCAGGAATATGTTGACCGAATGGGAATGGACGTGCTGAATCCGATAGCCACTTCGCTTGCCGTGAACGATTGGTTCATTCGATTCCAGAAATTCAGAGATGGAACATACATTTATTCAAAAGATAGAGGTTACGCCTTAGAGAAACAGTTCAACGAGAATACGCAAGGTTTTGTAGACAAGCGATTGGGAGATTATGCCGCACCAGAACGCGATGCGCTCATTCCATTGATGTTCTTCTCTCCGAGCATTATCAATGATGGTCGTTCGCTATACATCAGTTCACAACCCATCGCTCATCTTACCTTCAATCACCCGAATGTTCTTAAAGGGCAAACGCTACAATCCGCAGTAGAATTCAGGCGATTTTTCAAGAATCAAGATCCTGACAACACGTGGTTCAGTTCGATTTTACGGATGAATGCCACATTCCCATACATATCGCCACAAGTTACCTTGCCTTCTGATCCAGAAATGGAAGTGATGGATGCAGGTTTCCGCGATACTTATGGTGCTTCTTTGGCACTAAAGCATCTTTATGCTATCCGACAATGGGTTGAGAAGAATACGAGCGGTGTTGTTATCGTTCAAATTCGAGATAGCCGAAAAATTGAACCTATTAAAGCCAATCCACCTCGCTCACTGTTCAATCTAATTGCCAATCCGCTAGGACACATTTACGATAATCTGTTCACCATGCAAGATTACACCAATGACGACTTAACGGTTTATGCTCAAAATTGGCTGGGAACTGACCTGGAAGTCATTGACCTTGAACTTACCCGACCCGAAGTAGAAGACATTTCACTAAGTTGGCATCTCACCACCAAAGAGAAATTCATCATTCAACGATCGGCTTACAACGAGAAGAATCAGGCAGCAATGTATCGACTGAAAGAGTTGCTTTCAGAAATCAAGTAGGGTTCTGATCTGTTCGGAGAAACGCTTCTTAGGCAAGAAATCCCATTCCAAAATTCCTGCAAAAGGCACAGGCGTATCCAAACTTGCAGAACGCATGACAGGCGCATCCAGATCTTGGAATACATTCTCTGTAATAACAGCCGAAATTTCTGCTGCCAGACCTCCGATAAGTGTGTCTTCGTGCAGAATGATCACTCTTCCCGTTTTCCTTGCCGTTTCCAGAATGGCTGTTTTATCGTAAGGCAATAGCGTACGCAGATCTAATAGATCAGCCGAGATCTCTGGGTTTTCATTCAGAAATTCTAAAGCCCAATGCACACCTATTCCGTAAGTAATAATAGACACGTCATTTCCTTGGCGCAGTAAATTGGCTTTGCCTATCTCAATGTTGTAATATCCTTCAGGAACTTCTTCTTTGATGCTTCTGTATAGCGCTTTCTGTTCGAAGAACATGACTGGATTCGGGTCTTCGAACGAAGAAATGAGCAAACCTTTAGCATCTGCCGGAAACGCAGGAAAAACGACTTTCAGTCCAGGTGTATGCACAAACCAAGCTTCGTTGCTTTGCGAATGAAATGGACCTGCGCCTACTCCTGCACCAGTCGGCATCCGTACAACCACATCTGCATTCTGCGCCCAACGATAATGCGATTTGGCCAAATTGTTCACAATCTGATTGAAACCGCAGGTCACAAAATCTGCAAACTGCATTTCCACCATCGATTTCATTCCGCAGATGGAAAGTCCTAGACCTGTTCCGATAATAGCCGATTCGCATAGCGGGGTATTTCGTACACGCTCCTTTCCGAACTCTTCCAGAAAACCCTCGGTTATTTTAAAAACACCGCCATAATCGGCAATATCCTGTCCCATTAGGATGAGTTCAGGATACTTTCTCATGGCTTCGCGAAGCCCATCAGAAATGGCATCGATCAATCGCATTTCATTCTTAACCGAACTTGGCGTAACACTTATATGTGAGTGATTTTGATACACATCAGCAACTTCCAATTCGGCATTCGATTCAATTGCACCTTCAGCATAAGCAATATCCAAACCTTCAGCTATTTCAGCCTTTATGTCTAGTCGAATTCGATTCTCATCTTCTTCCGTCAGAATTCCTTCTTGTCGAAGAAACGCTTCATAATTATTGACAGGGTCTTTCTGCGCCCACTGCTCCATCAGTTCATTTGGCACATATTTCGTTCCTGACGCCTCTTCGTGACCGCGCATTCTGAAAGTCATACACTCGAGCAGCACCGGTTTCGGGTCTTTACTTATTTGTTCTTTCAGTCTAACAACGGTATTAAAAACTTCAAGGATGTTGTTTCCATCCACCTGAACGCCTTCAATGCCAAAACCAATTGCTTTATCAATGAACTGTTTACAACGGAATTGCTCGTTACTTGGAGTACTGAGTCCGTAACCATTGTTTTCAATGATGAATATGACAGGAAGATCCCAGACGGCTGCCACATTGATGGATTCATGAAAATCTCCTTCGCTGGCACCACCATCTCCACTAAATACAGCCGTCACCTTTCCTGAACCAGTCAATTTCTGGGCTAGGGCAATTCCATCAGCCACTCCCATCTGAGGACCTAAGTGCGATATCATTCCCACAATATGGTGTTCATTGGTGCCGAAATGAAAACTTCTTTCGCGGCCTTTACTGAATCCGCTGGCCTTGCCTTGAAACTGAGCAAACAGCCGACTTAATGGTATTTCCCTTGAAGTGAAAACTCCCAAATTCCGATGCATAGGAAGAATGTATTCCTCTTTGTCGAGTGCTGCAGCTACGCCTACTGAAATGGCTTCTTGACCAATTCCAGAAAACCATTTACTGATCTTGCCTTGGCGCAAAAGCACCAACATCTTTTCCTCAATCAATCTCGGTTTCAGAAGTTGTCGATACAGATCGAGCAACTGCCCATCAGAAATGTTTTCTCTATTGAATTTCATGGTCTTGTTTGACGGATTCAAATGTAGAAAAAGGGCTGACGAACAGTGTGGCTTAAGGAAATAGAAAGTTCGTTTACATTTGCTCCTCCACAAGATTAAAGCCAGCAAGCATGACTCTTCGAAACATTGCCATCATCTTCTTATTCACTGTAGGTCTTGCTTCTTGCACGCGAGATGCATGCAAAGACGTTACGTGCTTAAATGGAGGAACTTGTCAAGATGGCGACTGCGTTTGCACCGCAGGATACGAAGGTCCGAACTGCAGTACAGAACAACGCTTGGCCTTTGTGGGCAATTATTCCGTTCAGGAAAACTGCAACCTTGGAACATTCAATTACACCATCAGCATCAATGCAGATTCTGAGGCAGGAACGGAACTAACGCTTCATAATCTTGGCGATTTCAATTTTGACATTACTGGAGTAGTGAATGGAACAACGGTCACTTTTACCGATCAGACCGGAAATGGCGCAACAATCAATGGAACTGGCCAATTGACTGGAGGAACGTTAGTAATTAGCTATACGCTTGTTCCTGGAAGCGGTCCAACGCTAAGCTGCACCATGAACTGCACAATAATCGAATAGCTTATTGACAACGCACTTCTGATAAGTCGATTTTAACGGAATTGTTAAATGTTGGTTTTTGCTACATTTGCAGCTGTTCAATCAAAAAACAAAAACAACAAAATGAAAAAAAGAATTCTTCAAATTTTAGGAGTAGCTGCAATTGCAACTATTGGTATGGTATCATGCGATACTGATGCATGTAAAGATGTTGATTGTGGAACCAATGGTACTTGCGTTGACGGAGATTGCGTTTGTGAAGATGGCTTCGGTGGTGTCGACTGCGCTACAGATTACTGCGAAGAACTCGTGTGCGATGCAACTGGCGGTACTAAAGTAGCAAATGAAGGTGGTTGCGACTGTGTTTGTGACCAAGGCTACGAAGGCACAGACTGTGCAACGGAATCCAGAGCGAAGTTCGTAGGGATTTACACAGTTACTGGCGACTGTTCATCCTCTGGCGTCAAAGGTAGTTATGACATTCAAATTGTCAATTCAGGTGTTAATGTCACAACGGTATTGATTTCAAATTTCTGGAATGCCTATACTAATAATGTAGTTGCTACCATTTCAGGCAACACCATTACAATTGGCAACCAGGATCCAGATAGTGATGGTTATAATGTTTCCGGTAGTGGAACCTATTCTAGTGATGTAATTACCATGTCTTACACGGTTTCAGATGGTACAGACACGGATGTTTGTACATCTACTATGACTAAGCAATAAGATAAAGGCCTGTAAAGAAAAAGGGGGGCAATTGCCCCCCTTTTTTTATTATCAATGAACGGTCGATACTATTTACCGCTCATCTTATTTTTCTTGGCTTGAGTAGATTCTTCCTTTTTCACATCCTCGCCAGCCATCTTGTCCTTCTTGGCTTCAGTGGCCTCTTCCTTCTTCGAATCCGTTCCCGACATTTTATCATCTTTAGATCCAGTTTCTGCAGTATCAACGGCAGCAGCTTGTTCAGCCGCATAAGCAGCAGCCTCGGCAGCAGCAGCTTCTGCAGCCAATGCATCTAATTTTGCTTGTTCAACAGCTTTGATAGAATCCATTTTTGCTTGCTCTGCAGCAGCTTTTTCCTCAGCGCTTGGTCCGCCTCCGCAGGAAGCCAGCGCAATCATTCCTCCAACTAGAGAGAATAGTAGTACTTTTTTCATTGTTCGGTTATTGATTTGAATTTTGTTTAGCACAAAAGTAGCTTTTATTTGAACCTCATCAAGAGTCCTAATTACTCACTTTGCAAACTCATTATATTTGAGTCCCAATAAATGATGATGAAAAAAGCTCTTTTCCTGTTTTTAGCTGCAACTGTAATTATAGCTGCTTCTTCGTGCTCTCCAAATAGAGGTTGCACAGAAACCACTGCCGACAACTTTGATGTCAATGCAAAACAAGATGATGGCACTTGCATTCCTGGAAGGGACAAATTGATAGGTAGCTATCGTTATACAAAACTTTGGATCGATGTGATCACCGAAGTGGAAATGGTAGATGCTGGAACCATTCAAATAACGGAGGCAAATACGGCCGATAATGCCTTCAATATGAATTTGAACGGATCGCTGATTTTTCAAGGTTCAGTTTCTGCGTACGACATCGTTATGGAGCAAACTTCATTACAGGATACATTCTTCGGCCAGTATTTTACTAGATCTTATAATGGAACTGGAGAATGGCTTCTAAGTGATACGGTGGATATGACATTCAACATGAATACGCAGATTCCAATGTGGAATGGAGCAAATCCTCCAGCGATTGTTACCGTGCCGCAGATCTACTATTACTACTGCACCAAAACACAATAAGCGTAACCAAGTTCATTCTTGGTCGTAAAGGGCTCAAATCAATCTTACGGTTTGAGACTATTTTGGCTTTTACTTATTGGAATGGCAGCTGTTGGTTGCAAAGAAAATGCTGGCTGTACCGAATTTGGCAGCGAGAACTATGATCCGGATGCCGTGATCAATGATGGTTCCTGTATTTCTGTTAGAGATAAGTTTATCGGTTCGTTTGACGTAAGTTCAGATTGCATTTCGGCCAATTACAATCGAACCATTTCGGCTGCGTTAAACGAATCCACAGTCACAATTAGTAACCTAGCTGATACGTTACCGGAAGTAGAAGCCAAGGTTTTCGGGCAGAATATCACCATAGAATCGCAGTCGGTACATCCTTCTATTACCGTTGAGGGCGCTGGTGTGTTTACAGAAGACAGCACCTTATCAATAAGTTACCGAATACGTGACAATCGTAGCGGAATTCAGGTAATTCACGATTGTTTTGAAGTATGCACAAAAATTTAAGCCAACGAATCTTAGCAATTAGATGAACTTAAATTCACATTTTCTTACTTTCACCTTTTAATACTGCATTGACCCAGCAGCATTCCAATGATAAAAAACCTCTTCTTAGTTCTTATAGCCATTGCAACCGTTCTAACAGCACCAAGCTGCCAGAAGAAACGAGGATGCACAGATAATTACTCTGACAATTTTGACCCAGATGCGAAGCAGGATGATGACACCTGTATTCCTACTAGAGATAAATTTTTGGGCCAATATGAAGCGTACGGAACAATTGAGACAGGTCAGGACACATTGGTTCCTTACGAACAAGTTGCTGTAAACATTGAAGATTCTACCGCTACTACGAATGTTGGCCTTATCATCGGCATCAGCAATTTTGACTCGCAACTTTATGCTTTGAGAGCTACCGTTGTTGGTACATATAACTTCTCCGTTGATCGCCAACAGTTGGGCGATTTTACCTATTGGGGCGATGGAAATATCAATGGAAGAGTGATGGAAATGAAAATGACGCGTCTTGAGAAAATAACGCTGCCAGACGAAACGTTCTACAACGACACGCTTTATTTGAATTTGTACGCCATTCAACAAATTGTGGAATAGACAGTCAACGTTTATGAAGACATTGAACCACATAAAAAATCTTGTTGCACCTGTAATGCTCATCGGCATTCTTGCCGTTGCATTGGCATTTTCTGGCTGTAGAGAAGAAACTGGTTGCACAACCCGAACATCAGATAATTACAATCCAGATGCTGTTAGAGATGATGGTTCTTGCATCAATGCAAGAGACAAGTTTCTTGGCGTATACAATATCTTACACATCTGTTGGCCGGATACACTCTTGCCAACTCCACGATTCATGACGATTGCTGAAGACCAATTACGCGAACAAGAGGACGATATTAAAATGTTGAATTTCGGTGATGATAGCATCTTGGTTAGAGCGCTTATCGATCAACACGACCTCATCATTCCTATGCAAAGCCTAAGCGTTAGAGGAATTCCGATGACTTTTCGTGGCGAGGGACATATTGACGATGACGGTTACCTGACTATCCTCTACTCTACCTGGTTAATGAACGGGCAACAGATAAAGGAAGATTGTGTCATTTTCGCACAACGCTACGACAACTAAACTTCATTGAATTCAGATTAAACCACTATGACCCGATTTTTCTGGACAAGATTTATCGGCAGTTGGTTTATTGCACTGGTCACATTACAACTTTCGAGATTCGTTTTCTTCCTTAACCTGAGCGGATATTTTGAGGCAACGGGTTCAGAGATCTTTCATTCCTTTTTATTCGGGACGGCATTCGATGCTGTAACCATTGCTTACCTCCTTGGCCCATACTTTATTGTGCTGCCATTTTTGAAAAAAGGCGCTTTTCAGAACGTTGCCACAGCTTATTACATAATAATGCTTGGTGTGATGAACCTACTAAATTGCATTGATGCCGAATTCTTCAAATTCACAGCGCGAAGATCTACAGATGACCTATTTGAATTTGCCTTCCTCAGCGATGATCTTTTCAATATTGCCCCAAACCTGCTATCGCATTTCTGGTACCTGCTAGTGGTATTTATTGTCATTATGCTGTTGGCTCTTTGGGCAATCTATCAATTGACAACAAAGACTGAAACCGCGAAAACTGGATGGATGAATGGCTTGGCGCTCATTCCAATTGCATTTGTTCTCGTACTGGCTGCCCGAGGTGGAATTCGCCCAATTCCGTTGACTATTATTGACGCTGGCATGACTGATTCTCCGGAACTCAATTCCATTGTACTCAGCACGCCTTTCACCATCATCAAAACATGGGGCAAACCAGAATTGGCACGCCTAAGCTATCCGAAGGATGAAATCGCTGATGTAAATCCTATTATCAATCCTGATAGCACCGAGCTTCGAGGAAGATTTGAAGGCGACAATGTGATTATCATTATTGTCGAGAGCCTTTCAACGGAGTACGTAGGAGCTTTGAACGGACTTAATGTCGGCTACACTCCTTTCGTTGATTCGCTATGCTCAATCAGTATGGTTTTTGAGAATGGCTTCGCAAATGGTCACCGTTCAATAGAAGGAATTCCGGCAGTGGTTGCATCCATTCCCACGTTGATGTATGAACCTTACACCACTTCTCGATATGGAGGAAACAACGTTACCAGTATGGCCAAACTGTTAGGAGAAGAAGGTTATTACACGTCATTCATGCATGGAGGGAATACCAACTCCATGAACTTCCAATCATTTGCCGGACAAGCTGGGTATCAACAATTCTATGATCGAAATGATTATCCGTTTCCAAACGAACATTATGATGGATTCTGGGGGATTTCTGATCACTATTTCCTGAATAATTGTGTTGAGAAATTCAGCGAGTTTAAAAAACCATTTTTCAGCTCCATTTTCACGCTCTCCAGTCATCATCCATACTCGCTTCCAGAAGATTATCAAGACCGATTTCCAAAAGGCACGCTACCTATTCACGAAAGCATTGGCTATGCTGATGAAGCCTTGAGGCAATTCTTCGAAAATGCTTCCAAAACCGATTGGTACGCCAACACGCTTTTCGTCATTACTGCCGATCATACTTCTCTTTCAGAACATCCGCAGTACCAAACCAAATTAGGTTCACTCAGAATCCCGGTCATTTTTTTCCATCCTAACGACACGCTCATTACCGCAACACGGCAAGAAGTAATGCAGCAGATAGACATCATGCCAACAATTCTAGGATTGATCGGCTACGAAAAGCCCTTCTTTTCCTTTGGTGTAAATGCCCTCGATGAACATGCTGAACATACATCTGTTGCATTCAAACATGACCAGTATCAACTTTACCGCAATGATCAGTTGATCTGTTTCGATGGTGAAAAGACGACATTTGTATACGATGTGAAAAGTGACGAATTGCTTCAGAATAATCTGATGACCGATGGAGCAGATTTGTTTTCTGATAACGAGCGATATTTGAAGGCTTTCATTGAGAATTATTCAGTCGCGCTGAACGACAATCAGATGACAGTGGAAACGTGGGTGCAACCAGTGCAATGAAAACAAAAATCAGAATCATTATCAACCCTGTTTCTGGCAGCGGACGAAGAAAAAAAGCGCTGAAAATGATCGATCTGCATTTAGATCGAGAAAAATTCGAATTCGACATTGTAAATACAGAGCGGCACAAGCATGCCATTGAACTGACCGAAAAGGCAATCAAAGATGGATGCAAAGCTGTGATTGTTGCAGGTGGCGATGGTTCCATCAACCAAGTTGGGGCAACGTTGGCCGGAACCGATGTTGCTTTGGGAATTATCCCGGCAGGTTCGGGTAACGGACTCGCACGTTCGCTCGGCATTTCCCTCGACCCGAAAAAGGCAGTGGAGAACATCAACAATTTCAATTTCAGAACTATCGACACTGGGCTTGCCAACGGAAAAGCCTTCATGAACATATCTGGAGTTGGTTTTGATGCAGCTGTTTCCCATGCTTTCCATCAGCAGAAAATGCGCGGAATCTTCAAGTACTTCGTGGTTGGTGTTAAATTGATATTCAACTACAAACTTCAGACCTACAAGATCAATGCTGATGGCCGTGAATTTGAATGGAAAGCTTGGCAAATTGCGATGGCCAATTCGTCTCAATACGGAAACGATGCATTGGTGGCTCCCAAAGCCAAAGTTGATGACGGTTTGCTTGATGCTGTGGTTCTAAACCCGATGCCGATATTCCAAATGTTTCTCAATTTCTATCGGCTTTTTCAAGGTACGCTAGACAGAAGCAAATACATTAAAACATTTAAGTTTAAGGAAATGACCATTACGCAAGAGCGTAATGATGTGTCTCATTTAGATGGCGACCCATTCGAACTTGGAAAAGTGATAGAGATCAAAATCCGACCTATGTCTTTAAAAGTTATTGTGCCAAATGAGCAAAAAGGATAAACCCCAAAAAGCACTTGGATTAGAAAGTCTCGGGTCACTGGTTTTTTCTACAACGCCTGTGAACGAGGTAGAATCCACGCATGTGGAGGAATCTGATTTTGATGAGATAAATCCATCTGCTTTGGATCTGCGCGTATCGCTGGATAAGAAGCAGCGAAAAGGAAAAGCAGTGACATTGATCACAGGTTTTGGTGATCTTCATCCAGACGACCTCAACGATCTTGCAAAACCACTGAAGTCGAAATGTGGTGTTGGAGGATCGGCAAAAGATGGTGAGATTATCATTCAAGGCGATCATGTTCAAAAGGTGATGGTTCTTCTGAAAGAGCAAGGATTCCGTGTAAAACGAACAGGCGGATAGGTGCGTTATTTCATCAAACTCGCTTATGACGGAACAGCCTTTCACGGTTGGCAAATGCAGGATGATGCTCCGAGTGTTCAGCAGGAATTGAACGAAAAACTGAGCACCATTTTGCAGCAAGACATCATGGCAATGGGTTGTGGAAGAACGGATGCTGGTGTGCATGCATCAGAATTTTACGCACATTTTGATGTTGCGGATGTCATTCCGATGGAAATCCCTTTGTTCATCCATAAGTTGAACACCATGCTTCATCGGAATATCGCAGTGTCGGAAATAATCCCTGTTTCATCAGATGCTCATGCACGGTTTGACGCTACCAAACGAAGCTATCAATACATCATCAGCAGAACGAAAAACCCGTTCAGACCTGACCAATGCTATAAATTCAACTTGGCACTTGATATTGATAGGATGAACAAGGCCTGTCAGCTATTGTTAGGGGAACAAGACTTTGGCTGTTTTTGCAAAGCCAATGCCGACAATCACACCAATATCTGCACTGTCCATCATGCAGAATGGAAAGAAATGAACGACCTGATCACTTTTGATATTACTGCCAATCGTTTTCTGCGGAACATGGTGAGAGCCATTGTTGGAACCGTGCTCGAAATTGGTCAAGGAACGAAGGAAGTTCATGAACTTCAACTCATTATCGATTCGAAAGACAGGACAAAGGCAGGTAGGTCAGTTCCCGCGCACGGTTTATATTTGACGAACGTGCAATATCCATCCGACATCTTCCTGAAAAACCTGTGAGCGAAATAACCGGAAAAGCTGTCGACTTTGACATTCTAGGTCGTGTTCTGAAGTACGTTAAGCCGTACAAGACACGGTTTTTTGTCACGTTCGCACTCACGATATGTATTGCTGCCATTTCGCCACTGCGACCGCTGCTAATACAATATACATTTGACCATTACATCGTAACGCCAAACCCAGACGGTCTGTTGATGATGACACTCATCATCATTGCTGTTTTGCTGCTTGAAGCGCTTGTCTACTATTTCTACACCTACTCTGCCAACTGGTTGGGCCAAACGGTTATCAAAGACCTGCGGATGGAAATTTACAGGCATATCAACAGCCTAAAACTCCAATATTTTGATAAAACCGCCATCGGAACGCTCGTAACTAGAGTTGTTTCTGATATTGAAACGATTGCAGATATTTTCTCGAACGGTATTCTTGTGATCTTCGGAGATATTCTGAAACTGATCACGGTTGTTGTGGTCATGTTTTACGTGGATTGGCAATTATCACTGATTTCACTTGCCACCATTCCGCTGCTACTTCTGGCCACATACATCTTCAAAAATGGCATACGTTCATCGTTTCAAGATGTGCGAACGCAGGTTTCTAGACTAAACGCTTTTCTTCAGGAACATATAACCGGAATGCACATCGTTCAGGTTTTTAACCGCGAAGAGAAGGAATTGGAACGGTTCAAAACCATTAATGCCGAACATCGCGATGCACACATCCGTTCGGTCTGGTATTTCTCCATCTTCCTTCCAGTGGTGGAAATTCTTTCGGCCACTTCGCTTGGTCTCATTGTGTGGTGGGGCGCTCACGAAGTCATTGCTTCGAGCATGACCGTTGGAGAATTGGTGTCTTTTATATTGTACATCAACATGCTTTTCAGACCGATTCGTGAATTGGCTGATAAATTCAATACGCTTCAAATGGGAATGGTGAGCTCAGAGCGTGTTTTCAAAATTCTGGATACGAACGAAAATATTGAAGACAACGGAACGCTTAGACCAGCACATTTGAACGGGAACATCGAATTCAAAAATGTTTGGTTTGCTTATACCGATAACGAATACGTTCTCAAGAATGTCTCGTTCCAAGTAAACCAAGGACAAACGCTTGCGTTGGTTGGCGCCACTGGTTCTGGAAAAACGAGCATCATCAATCTACTTAGTCGATTCTATGAGTTTGAGAAAGGAGAAATAAGCATTGACGGAAACAGCGTTCGGAGTTATTCGAAAGAATTCTTGAGGAAAAATATCGCTGTTGTTCTTCAAGATGTTTTTCTGTTTTCAGATACCATTTACCGCAATATTACTCTTGGAGATAATTCCATTTCGAAGGAAACCGTGATGCAAGCGGCCAAAGATTTTGGTGCGCATGAATTTATTTCTGCACTTCCTGGAGGATACGAATACAACGTGATGGAACGCGGTGCAATGCTTTCAGTCGGCCAACGCCAACTCATCTCATTCATTCGCGCTTATGTTCACAACCCTAAGATTCTCGTGCTTGATGAAGCCACTTCGTCCATCGACACAGAAAGTGAACAGATCATTCAGAAAGCACTCACCAAACTGATGGAAGGTCGTACATCCATCGTTATTGCACACCGATTGGCCACCATTCAGAGTGCCGATTACATTCTCGTCTTGGAGAAAGGGAATATCTTAGAAATGGGTTCGCATCAGCAGTTACTTGAAAATGACGGACATTACCGCACACTTTTCGAACTGCAGTACGCTTAACGTAAACGATCTGCAGATCTTACCAATTCATCATCCTTCTTAATTCCTCTTGCGGCTAAGAAATACAACGCGAGATTTATCAATAGAATGGCCAAGACCGGACTGTAAGAAACCTCAGTAGAATTGGCCAGCGCAGCCATTTTATCGGCATATAAGAAGATCAAACCACCAATTGCCAATTGCACGAGCAAAGCAGCTTGAACAAGCTTGATCTGAAATTTCCTGTTCTTGAATTGCATGATGGAGTAAACCGTAAGCAACAGCGCCAAAGCCATGGCTCCAGCAATAGGAAATGCATTTACACCTTCTTGCAACTGTTCCACATTCAGAGATCGGATTGCCACAGCGTTCAGTTCAAAATCGCCAGCAGTCGCAAAGCTCAAACTGAACAGTGATGGAACCATTAAGAGAATGGCTGCAACAGCCAAATATATTGTCTGAATTCGTTGTATCATGCTATTTGAACATTTGCTGGCAAAGGAAAGAAATGCAGTGCAACTTACGAAGACAAGTGTACGAGGCCTTTTGTTCTGAACGTGTGTTCAAACCGTGTTCCACTAATTTTGAACAATCAAGTTGGAATAATGAATTAATATGTATTATTGCTGCGTAATCAATACCGGTTCGTTCTGAATCTAGGTAATTGAATCAATCCAGATCAACGTTTTATACAGGCTAAAGCCTATCTGTTTAAGAAACATACTTACTACACAAGTCTAATTTATTGATGTACGATAAAGAAAACCTTACCAACATGCTGGTGGCGGAGTTGCGCACCATTGCTGAAAAGTTGAGCGTGGAGAATGCCGAGAGTCTAAGAAAATCAGATCTGGTAAACGCTATTGTTGCGAAAAATGAAGCAGCAACTCCAGAAGCTGCACCTGTTGACGCAGAGGAAAAACCAAAACGTAAAAGAGCACGTGTAGAAAAGGGTGCAGACCTTTTTGCTAACGATGAAAAATATCAGAACGATGCTGAAATAAAGGCATCGCGCGAGAATGAACCTACTGCGGTTCGAATGGAATCGGAACCGGCAAAACGCGAACCTAAAGGCGAGCGTGAACCTAGAACGGAACGTGAACCACGAGCTGATCGCGAACCACGCGCTCAAAACGAACCAAGAGCAGATCGTGAGCCTCGTGCTCCGCGCGAACCTAGAGAACCGCGGGCTCCAAAAGCAGAAGTTGAGAAAACCGAATCTGATGATGCTGGAGACAATGCGAATGGCGACAATAACGACCGCAACAACGGTAGGAACCAACGCAACAACCGAAACGGTGAAGACCGCAACAACGGTAATAACAGAAACGAACAGAAACAGCCTGAGCAGGATGCATTCTACAATTTTGATGGAGCAGTAATCTCTGAAGGTGTGCTTGAAAGCATGCCTGATGGCTATGGCTTCCTCCGCTCATCTGATTACAATTACCTATCATCTCCCGATGATGTTTACGTTTCACAATCGCAGATAAAACTTTTCGGATTGAAAACCGGAGATACTGTTCGCGGAGAAGTTCGTCCTCCAAAGCCGGGAGAAAAATACTTCCCATTGATCAACGTAGAGAAGATCAATGGTCGCGATCCCGCTTATGTGCGCGACCGTGTATCGTTTGAGCACCTTACTCCCCTATTTCCACAGGAAAAATTCAACCTTGCCGCTGGTTCAAGAGCAGACATTTCCGCTCGCGTAATGGACATGTTCACTCCAATAGGAAAAGGACAGCGTGGCTTGATCGTGGCGCAACCGAAAACGGGTAAAACCGTGCTTCTGAAAGAAGTGGCAAACGCCATTGCAGAGAACCATCCGGAGGTTTATATGATCATCCTTTTGATTGATGAACGACCTGAAGAGGTTACTGACATGGCGCGAAGCGTAAATGCTGAGGTGATATCATCAACCTTTGATGAACCTGCAGACAAGCACGTAAAAATTGCCAATATCGTTCTTGAAAAAGCAAAACGATTGGTTGAATGCGGACATGATGTGGTGATTCTGCTTGATAGTATCACCCGTTTGGCACGTGCTTACAATACGGTTCAGCCTGCCTCTGGAAAAATTCTTTCCGGTGGTGTAGATGCAAACGCACTACACAAACCAAAACGATTCTTCGGTGCTGCAAGGAACATTGAAAAAGGTGGTTCGCTGACCATTTTGGCAACGGCACTTACCGAAACAGGTTCTAAAATGGACGAAGTGATCTTTGAAGAATTCAAAGGAACGGGTAACATGGAACTTCAATTGGACCGTAAGATCTCTAACAAACGCATATTCCCAGCCATTGACATTGTTGCTTCTAGCACACGTAGAGATGATCTTCTTATGGATAAGGAAGCACTTCAGCGAATCTGGATCCTGCGTAACCACTTGGCAGATATGACGCCTGTGGAAGCAATGGAATTCCTCCGTGACCGAATGGCCGGAACACGAAGCAATGAGGAATTCCTCATTTCGATGAACGGTTAGCAAGCAAAATAATCCTGATAAAAACCCTGATCGGCCGAAGCTGATCAGGGTTTTCTTTTATTGTAAACTCTTATGTTTAGCTATGGCAAATTCGGAAAATAAGAATTGGGTGTTTTGGCTCTTTGCAACCTTAGCGCTTATTTATGCAGCCTTCTTTTTTGCGCGCCCAATTAACCTGGCAACAGCCGATCTTGGACGTCATTTGGTGAATGGCGAATTGATCGCCAACGGAATTACGGATGTCCTCTACAAGAACTACTATTCTTTTACCGAACCGCAGCACGCTTTCGTAAATCACCACTGGGCAAGCGGAGTGGTTTTCCACTACGTTCACCAAATGTTCGGATTTAAAGGACTTTCAGTGCTGTACATGTTGATGTGTCTGTTGGCTCTGGTCTTCATGGTTTTCGCTTCAGCCAAGAAGCAAGTTCGAGCAATTCCTGTTCTCGTTGCCTTATCTGTCGTAGCGCTATTTGCATATCGTGTTGAAGTTCGCCCTGAAGGTTTTAGCTACGCGCTCATTGCTTGCTTCTATTATCTGTTCTCGAAATTCCGATCTGGCAATATTGGTTTCAAAACTGTTCTTCCAATGCTGTTGTTGCTACAGATTCTTTGGGTAAACCTGCACATTTTCTTCTTCCTTGGAATTATAGTTGCAGGCGTGTTTGTGCTTGATTCGTTGATCAATAAGCGCGAAAGCCTGAAGGAACTACTAGCGATTGCCGCTGGAATGGTGCTGGTAAGTCTGCTTAATCCGCACACCTACAATGGACTTTTGGCTCCGCTGACCATCTTCAACGAATACGGTTACATGATTGCCGAAAATCAAACGATTCTATTCATGTTAGATCGTTTCGGGAATCCTGAATTGAACCATTTTGTGCTCTTTGAGATTGTCGCCATTGGCCTGATAGCAGTTGCCGTTTGGAAAAAACTGTGGAAACCACTTTTTGTTGAACTGTTATTGACCATCATTTTTGGCGCTCTTGGTTCGATGGCTGTTCGCGGAATTCCGCTTTTTGCGCTGTTCTTCATTCCCTTGGCAACAGGAATTCTTGTTCATCTGGTTGATGATTTGAAATTCAAAACGAAACAAACAGTGATGCGGAGCATTCCGATCATCGGCATCGGTTTCTGTGTTCTGTTTATCGGTTTGAAAGGAACTTATGCTTCTGCAAGAAAAGGCTATGAAGGATTGGGATTGATCATCAACATTGACCGCTGTGGCAGGTTTCTACGAAGTCAGGAAATTCCAGGAAAGATGTTCAACAATTACGATTTCGGCAGTTATCTCATCTATCATCTTCACGATAGACAAAAGGTTTTTGTAGATAACCGGCCAGAAGCCTATTCAGTGGCTTTTTTCGATTCCATCTACAAACCGATACAAGAGGATGATGCGATCTGGAAAGCGAAAAGTGCCGAATACGGCATCAATTCCATCGTTTTCTATCGCTTGGACAATACACCTTGGGCACAACCTTTTCTTATTAGAAGGACGCAAGACCCAGAGTGGGTGCCGATTTATGTAGATGAAGTTTCGTTGGTCATGGTTAGAAATACTACATCCAACCAACGATGGATCAAGCAGTTTGCGCTACCGCGCGAAATGTTCTCGGGAGTTCCGAACAATTAAAAAGGGTCGCGACTTTCATCGCGACCCTTCAGTTTTCAAAAAAACGTTGATTACTTACCTTCTTCTTTCACTTCCTCGAAGTCTACATCAGTTACCTCATCGCCTCCGCCTTGACCAGCGCTTGCGTTTGGTCCAGCTTGTCCGCCTTGGTTGTCTTGTGTAGCCTGATACATTTCTTGAGAAGCCGCCTGCCAAGCAGTATTCAGCGTTTCAAGAGCTAGATCGATTCCTGCAATATCTCGGGTTTCGTGTGCTTTTTTCAGATCGGCCAATGCATTTTCAATCGGACCTTTCTTCTCAGCTGGAAGCTTATCACCGAATTCTTTCAGTTGCTTCTCTGTTTGGAAAATCATCTGATCGGCAGAATTGATCTTCTCAACTTCAGCTTTCGCTTTTGCATCCGATTCAGCATTTGCCTCCGCTTCTTGTTTCATTCGTTGGATGTCTGCATCAGAAAGACCTGATGAAGCCTCGATTCGGATATTCTGAGATTTTCCTGTTGCTTTATCAGTAGCAGAAACGTTGATGATTCCGTTGGCATCGATATCGAACGTTACCTCAATTTGTGGAACTCCGCGTGGTGCTGGTGGAATATCGCTCAAGTTAAATTTACCGATCGTTCTGTTGTGCGCAGCCATCGGACGCTCACCTTGCAGTACGTGAAGTTCAACTGTTGGCTGATTGTCTGCAGCAGTAGAGAATGTCTCCGATTTCTTGGTTGGAATGGTCGTATTCGCCTCAATCAATTTGGTAAAAACACCTCCCATCGTTTCAATTCCAAGAGAAAGTGGCGTTACATCCAGCAACAACACATCTTTTACTTCTCCTGTAAGAACGCCACCTTGAATAGCTGCTCCAATTGCAACAACCTCATCTGGATTCACACCTTTGGAAGGAGCTTTTCCGAAGAAATCCTCAACAATTTTCTGAATCGCTGGAATTCTTGTAGAACCTCCAACCAAAATCACTTCGTTGATATCTGACTTTGAAAGGCCAGCATCTTTCATGGCATTTTTGCAAGGCTCAAGTGTAGCTTGAATCAGCTTATCAGCCAATTTCTCAAATTGAGCTCTTGAAAGTGTGCGCACCAAGTGTTTCGGAATGCCATCAACTGGCATGATGTAAGGCAAGTTGATCTCTGTGGATGTTGAACTTGAAAGCTCAATTTTTGCTTTCTCAGCTGCCTCTTTCAATCGTTGCAGCGCCATTGGATCTTTCTTCAGATCAAGACCTTCATCTTTCTTGAACTCATCTGCCAACCAATCAATGATCACTTGGTCAAAATCGTCTCCTCCAAGGTGGGTGTCACCGTTGGTAGATTTCACTTCAAATACGCCATCACCCAATTCAAGGATAGAGATATCGAATGTTCCTCCTCCAAGGTCGAAAACCGCGATGGTCGAATCTTCATGTTTCTTATCCAACCCGTAAGCCAAAGCAGCAGCTGTAGGCTCGTTGATGATTCTTTTCACTTTAAGACCAGCAATCTCACCAGCTTCTTTCGTTGCTTGTCGTTGCGAATCGTTGAAGTACGCAGGAACGGTAATAACCGCTTCCGTCACTTCCATTCCAAGATAATCTTCGGCTGTTTTCTTCATTTTCTGAAGAACCATGGCAGAGATTTCCTGTGGAGTGTATTCACGATCATCAATCTTTACACGTGGTGTGTTATTGGCACCTTTTACAATCGTGTAAGGAACTCGTTCAATTTCCTTAGTAACTTCTCCAAAGCTGGCACCCATGAATCTTTTGATGGATGCAATTGTTTTGGTTGGGTTAGTGATTGCCTGACGTTTTGCAGGATCACCTACTTTTCTTTCGCCTCCGTCTACAAAGGCTACAATGGAAGGAGTTGTTCTTCTTCCTTCGCTGTTTGGGATCACAACTGGTTCGTTACCCTCCATTACGGATACGCACGAGTTAGTTGTTCCCAGGTCAATTCCTATAATCTTGCTCATTATGTTGGTTTTATCAATTCGTAATTAATGTTGACGGCTTGGCATTAGACACAGACCATGCCATCGGAATTAGTATCCAACTTTTGGGAAATTATGTCAGTTATGGGTAATTCAGCCTTGAAAAGCCTGACAAAGCAGGTGACAAAACGACACCAACGATCAATCGTCTATGAAACCAAGACCGCTTGTGTAGGTGCCATCAACCAGTTGTTGACCAGCTGAAACAGATAGATAAAGCCCTCTGAATTCAACTTCTGAACGACTGGAGAAAACACCCAATCCATTGTTCACGTTCGTATAAACGGGTTTATCTTGAAGTGCGCCCGAATTATTCGGATTGTTGATGTCTATGAACTGAAATAGGTCGTCTCCGGCCATGCGAATAAAAATGTCAAAATCATACGATTGTCCATCGCCTGGAAACGGATCATTCGGAGAATTCTCGGCAAGACCTATATATCGGATCACATTGGCTTCTGGAGAAAACTCCGAACCAATTCGACCATAAATACTTGCTGCCAACATCTGAACCTGCCAATCTGCAACTCCACTCTCCAATTCAAATGTTGTAACCTTCCACTCTAACGATTTTTCGGTCTCAATACCATCACGTACTTCTCGATAATAGAACCTCAACCATACTTCGTACTGCTTGGCCTGTTCGGCTGTACTGAATCGAATGGTGTAATCTTTAAACTGCCCTGAGGTCCCAAAAAGATCCATCTTTCTGGTTGTTCCCGGAATGGCAGGCGAGTTTTCATTCGGGGTGTTCCACGTAAATGTGCTTGTATTGACAATGGCCGTTGTGGCATCAGCAATAGGCTCCACGTCTGCCATATTTGCGATGGTCATATCGCCAATCAGACCAATTGGTCTTTTCTTAAGTGTGACCTCGTATGTTCTCGCAGCGCTGATATTCACTTGGCCCGAACCAGAGGTGGTTTTGGTCTTATAAAGTCGTTGAGATGGTCCGAAAAAGTCAACTATTCCATCCTCAGAGTTTCCAGTATCCTTGTTATTGATCATCACCGTATCCAACTCCCATCGGTTCGTTTCGCTGGAACCATTGTATTCAATCAATTCAACAAACAGATTTTCATATTTGAAATAAGAGGAATCGGGTTCCAAGGCCATAATAAAGGCAGATTCTTCCCCTAAGAATGCTTTCTGAATTCGAAAAACATGACCAGATCCTGCAACTCCAGTCGGATTAAGTGATGCACTCGGGTTGTCATTTGGATCGAGCAGGCCGTAGATGAGTGGAGTCTCCTGATATTCTCCCGTCAGTTTGATGTCAGTAGAACAGGAAGAAAAGATGGTCAGCAATGCAACTAACCCGACAACATATCGTAGCATACTTTTATTTAAATGAGTTTGCAAAGATAACACGCCAATACGAAGACATGTCCTATATGATAGCTATTAACCGCAACTATGACGGTAATATTACATTTCTACGCAGCATGTCGGTCAAATGGCTGATGCAAGCATTGCTTTTTATTCCAGTATTCTCGTTCGGTCAGAATCAGATTGACCTAACTTTCAATCAAGTCGAACTGCGCGAAGAATTTGCAGCGCAAAACGAAAACTGGCCGTATCTCACCACAATGGAGAACCTATATGTGCCAGACAAGGATGAATATTTCATGCACAGAAGGCACAAGACGAATCCGTATGCCATTCTTACCAATTGGAAGAATAACCTTTCCACTTTCAACATACTTACAACGCTGAAACTTGGCCCAACGGAAGACGCCAATCAAACAATCGGTGTCATCTTTTTGGTTCAGCCAGATGGAAAAGGTGCCGTGGCCTTCGAATTCAACAAATTCAGACAATATCGTGTAAAGCAACTGGTAGGTGCTTATTACAAATTCCTTTCGGGCGATAACGAAAGTCAAGGTTGGGTTAAATCATCTCAGTTGGCTGCCAAAAACGAATACAATGAAATTGATATTCGCGTGAATCTTCCGCAGGTAGACGTTTACGTAAATGGCAAATTCATTCAATCGTTTGATGTGTTGGATTACAAACCTGGCGATATGGGTTTCCTCATTGGCCCAGACACCAAAGCCAAGTCAGACTACTTCTATGTTTACACAACAGATGAAGGTCATGTTGAAGCTGAATTGGAACAAAAATCAGAAGAAACCAATCGCTCTGCCGTAGAGCAACTTTCCAAATTGCGTTATGAATTGGAGCAAGAGAAACGATCCCTGCGCGAATGCCAATTGGAACGACAGAAAGCCGTGACCATTTTAGAAGAAGAAATGGGTGGCCTGAGACAGAGCAATGATCGGCTTGCATTGCAAAATCGTGCGCTGCAAGAATTCAAAAATCAAGTTTTGGTAGAGGTTGATGAAGACGTTTTTCTGACGTTGGCAGAAAATCTGAAGGCCGAAATACTCAAAAATCAGAAGTTGGAATCTCAGGTTCAGGTTTACAAAGATTCGTTGAATCTTACGCACGTTAAGTACAATAAACTGAAACTTGCTTTGCTTGACAAAGCGATCAAGAAGGCAGAAAAAGACAAAGAAATACGCGATGCGAAGGAGGCAACAGAAACCAAACAGGAAATAGAAAAGGAACTGTTTGACAAGCGTTTGAGCACCGAACAGGAAAATTGGGAAGCAGCACATCCGAACGCAACTGCTGGAAAAGACACGACCATTAAAAAAACGACAACCGAGCCTGTGGTAGAGAGCAAAAAGCCCGAACCGAAGCCAACAACAACTAAATCTTCGGAAGATATTTCGGAAGAACAAATAGAAGCCCGACCTTTGCCGGTCAAAGTGCGAACTGCACAGAAAAAGCAAGACTGATGTCGGTACACAGATCGGTTAAGAAAATAACCACCCACGTGCTTCAGGAAATGAAGCGCAATGGCGAGAAGATCGCCATGCTTACGGCCTACGATTTTACGATGGCCAGAATACTTGATCAGGCTGGAATAGATATTCTGTTGGTCGGAGATTCGGCTTCGAATGTGATGGCAGGCTACGAAACCACCTTGCCTATTACGCTGGATGAGATGATCTATCATGCTGCTGGTGTGGTGCGTGGTGTAGAACGCTGTCTGGTTGTGGTTGATATGCCTTTTGGTTCCTATCAAGGAAATTCGAGAGAGGCCTTGAATTCTGCCATCCGAATCATGAAAGAATCTGGCGGTCATTCCATTAAAATGGAAGGTGGGCGAGAAATTCAGGAATCCATTGCAAGGATACTTTCAGCCGGAATTCCTGTAATGGGCCATCTTGGTTTAACGCCACAGAGTATTTATAAGTTCGGAACGTACACTGTAAGAGCCAAAGAAGAAGAAGAAGCGAAACGCTTGATTGAAGACGCAAAAATTCTGGAAGAAACAGGCTGTTTCGCCATTGTGTTGGAAAAAGTTCCTGCCAAACTTGCTGCTCAGGTTGCACGCGAGATTCAGATTCCAATTATTGGAATTGGTGCAGGAAATGGCGTTGATGGACAAGTGTTGGTTACTCACGATATGTTGGGAATGAATCAGGAATTCAGTCCTCGCTTCCTGAGACGATATTTAAACTTGGCCGAGGATATGACAATGGCCGTCAAATCGTACATTTCGGATGTTCGCATTAAGGACTTCCCGAATGATAGCGAACAATACTGATCAACGATGTCGACAAAATCAATTGAAATCCTCTACGAGGACAATCATCTTATTGCTGTAAATAAACCTGCCGGGCTTCTCGTGCAAGGCGACATAACTGGCGATGAAACGTTGGCGGATCTTGTAAAGGCGTACATCAAAACATCGAAGAATAAACCTGGCGATGTGTACTTGGGAATCGTTCATCGCCTTGATAGGCCTGTGAGTGGTGTGGTTCTCTTTGCCAAAACTTCGAAAGCGCTGGTGAGGTTGAATAAAATGTTTGCGGAACGCGAAACGAAAAAAGTGTATTGGGCCGTGGTGACAAGACGACCGGAAGAAGAAACTGGAAAACTTGTTCATTGGCTTCGTAAAGATCAAGAAGCGAACCGAAGCAAGGCTTTTAATAATGAAGCAAAGCACACAAAATATGCTGAGTTGAATTATAAAATGATGCGTGGTTCAGACCGATACACACTATTGGAAGTGTATCCTAAAACGGGACGTCACCATCAAATTCGGGTTCAGCTTGCTAAGATCGGTTGCACGATAAAAGGTGACCTGAAATATGGAGCCCCAAGAAATAACGAAGACGCTTCCATTCACCTTCATGCGAGACGGCTTGAACTTGAACATCCGGTAACAAAAGTTGCGCTGAAAATTGTGGCCAACGTTCCGCTGGAAAATCTGTGGCAGGAATTCGCCAAGATGATGAAGTGATTTGCTTGCGTCCAAGCTTCCCTCCTAGCCTTCACGGTAATTAAGGAATAGTGAGCACTCGGCGGGAAAATCCATTCAACCTTTAACCAACCCTCCAAGCGCTCAACCATTCCAAATAACCCGCGAGGGTTATTCCATTATTTCATTTGCTGAACATTAGTTGGGTTTAAAATGAAACAACGCTACATTTTTCAACCCAAACCGATCCAGAACGATAGTACATTCTTCAATCAACTTATACTAAAAATGACTTTTCAAAATTCGAAGTATCTGATGATGTAAAAACTATAAGTGGAAAATGACAGCGTTATAATAGAACAGACGAATATTGCAGCCTTCATTCCAATAGGTATAGGATGTATGACCATTTCCACTTTTTTCTTATAAAAGAATGCACTTTTTACCACGGGCCAGATGTAAAAGACATTTACGATACTACCGAAAATTAAAAACCCTGCGGCCACATAGTTTCCGGTGTGAATTTCTTCTAACAGCATCATATCCTTACTATGAAATCCTGCAAGGAATGGAAAACCAGTTATTGAAGCCCCAAAAATTGCCACTGCAACAGCAAGCCACTTTGTATGAGGAGTAATCTTCGCTATTTCATCTGCCTTTAAGGTTTTATACAAACTATTGTAAGTACCCGCTACAAAAAACAACCCTGATTTAGCGATTGAGTGTGTGATGATATGCAACATTGCAGCGACAATAGCAGTGGGTGTTGCTACAAGTATTGCAATTATGATATACGAGATCTGTCCGATAGTAGAATAGGAAAAACGAACTTTTAGATCTTCCGATCTTAGCGCTTTAAAGGCAGTGTAAACTGCGGTTATCCCACATAAATAAATCAGCCAACCTCCTGTCCAGAAATTCGAAGTCAACTCTCGAAGAAACTCAAGACCATATACATACACCGCTAGTTTGGTTAAAATTATAACACCAGACTTGACTGCTCCTATGGAATGAATCAAGGCACTTACCGGTGCTGGTGCGATCATGGTTTTCGGGAGCCACGTATGAAATGGCATTACGGAATTCTTCGATATTCCAACAACAAAAAGAACCAAGCAAATAGAAGCCACAATAGGATGCTCTTGAATTTCATTACTCGAACTCTCAAAGAAATTACTCCCTCCAGAAATGACATTGATAATGATGATGGCGGGTAAAAACATGAAAAATGCAGGCAATAGCGTGCTGACCAAATAATATCTGCCAACTTTCTCGGTATTGGGCCTTATTGTGATCAGTGGATA